>JADLHG010000017.1 GCA_020848905.1 Deltaproteobacteria bacterium | reverse complement strand
TCGGTCGCGCCCTTGTCGCCGCCGCTCGCCCCACCGTCGGTGACCGTTCCGCCGCTGTCCGCGGTGGTCGTCCCGCCGGAGTCCGCCTTGGTCGTGCCGGCGTCGTCGCAGCCCGCCCAGGCGGCCACCACAAACGTCAGCAACACACATCCACGCAGCTTTCGCATTCCGTGCCTCCTAAGATGTTGATGGCGGCGGGATGCTACCCATCAAGCGGCCCGCTGTCGAGAGAGGTGGACCACCTCGACGCGCTGGCCTGCGTCGGTGAGACCCCTTTCGCGCGGCCCGCGGTGCGGCGGCCCTTGCCCCGTCGCGCCGCTTTCATCAGAATGCCGCGCATGACGGACTCCCGGCTGGCGCACGCGCCGACCCCATCGCAGCCCGCCGCCACGCGGCCTCCCGCCCTGCAGCTCGGGCGGGTGCGCGTCTGGCCCCCGGTGCTGCAGGCCCCCATGGCCGCGCTCACGAATCTCCCGATGCGCACGCTGGCCGAGGAAGCGGGGTGCGGACTCACCGTCACCGAATTCCTCGCCGCACCGGCGCTGGCCGCGCGTCGCCCCAAGATGGTGCGCAAGCTCACCGCGAGCCGCGACGACCGGCCCTACAGCGTCCAGATCTTCGGGCGCGACCCGAACGAGATGCGACGCGCCGCCGCGCTGGTCGTGGGCCTCGGCGCCCCGCTCGTGGACATCAACATGGGCTGCCCCGCGAAGAAGGTGACCAAGGGCTCGTGCGGCGCCGCGCTGATGCGCGAACCCACCCTGGCGGTGGAGCTCGTCCACGCCGTGCGGGAGGGCGTCGGCGAGCGCGCCGACGTGACGGTGAAGATGCGCACCGGCTGGGACGAGGCGAGCAAGAACGCCCCCGAGCTGGCCGCGCGCGTGGTGGACGCGGGGGCCGTGGCCGTCACGGTGCACGGCCGGACGCGCGAGCAGCGCTTCGGCGGCACGGTGGACCTGGAGAGCATCCGCCGCGTGAAGCAGGCCGTGGCCGTGCCGGTCATCGCGAACGGCGACATCGTCGATCTGCCGTCGCTCGAACGAGCGCTCGAGGTCACGGGCGCCGACGGGGTGATGATCGGTCGCGCGGCCTGCGGCGACCCGTGGCTCTTCTCGCGGGTGCGCGCCTGGTGGGAGGGGCAGCCGATCCCGGCTCTCCCCACGCCGACCGAGAGGCTGGGCATGTACCGCCGCCACCTCGGGCTCTACCTGGAGATCGAAGGCGAGACGCGCGCGGTGATCGAGATGCGCAAGTTCGCCGCCTGGTACCTGCGCGAGTGGCCCGGCGCCGCGCAGCTTCGCAAGGCGATCTACGCGGTAGAGGGCATCCCCGAGCTGGACGCGATCCTCGACGACGCCGCCCGTCTTTTCGACGGAGGCCTTGACGCGCTCCGCTCACGCGGCGTGTCATACAACGCGTGTTGGCCGATTCGGTAACCAACGAACGTTGCGATTCAGCACCGGAAAGCCAAGTGGTCTGGCCAATTTCGCCAACCCATTGGCCGTTTCGGTCAAGGATCTGAAGGGGGATGTCGTCCATAGTGGGACTACAAACATTGCAGCCGATCGACAAGGGCTGAAGCTGCGGCAGGCGGCGGCACCAGCGGGGGGATGGTCTGTCCGGGCCAAGGCCCCCTCGGAGGCCGGTGCGGCAGCCCGGCCAAGGTGAGCAGGTCCCATGGCCCCGACCCCTGTATCGCATCCCCCTGCACCTCAAGACGCCCCGCCGCTTGTCGAGCTGGGCTCGGTTTTGCTACCGTCGACGACATCCCGCATGGCATCCAGCGTTCCCACGATCTCTAGCGGTGCGCTGAAGAAGCTGCTGGTCACGGCCAGCGAGCTCGGAATTCCGTCCGAGGCGCTCTGCGCCGCGACGGGCTTCGACGCCAGCGTGTGCGACGACGCCGACGCCCGCGTGCCGCTGCCGATGCTCCACGCCCTGTGGGAAGCCGTGATCGCCGGTTGCCCGCGGCCGGACGTCGCCCTTCAGCCGGCCACGCGGTTTCAGCCGGGCGACTACGGCCTCGTGGGGTTCGTGTGCATGAACTGCGCGAACCTCGGGGACACGCTCCGGCTGGTCACGCGCTATCTGCGCCTGTGGACCGACGACCCGGCGCTCGAGCTGCGAGAGGACGGGCGGATGGAGGTCATCTACCGGACCCCCTTCCCCGACCGGCCGGGCCTGCGCTGCACCGCCGAGTCCACGCTCGCCGAGCTGCTCCACAGCGTGCGGCTCGTCACGCAGCAGAACCTGATCCCGCTCGAGGTCTGCTTCACGCACCCCGGCCCCGAGGACACCTCGGGACACGACGCCTTCTTCGGCGTGCAGGTGCGCTTCGGGCAGCCGACGATCCACCTGCGCTTCTCGCACGAGCAGCTCGCCACGGCCCTGCCGCGCGCCGACGAGCAGCTCGGCATGTTCCTGCGCGGCCTGGCAAACGACGCGCTCGCACGCAAGGCCCCGGCCACGACGTCGCTCCTCGAACAGGCGCGACGCGCTGTAGCCGAGGCGCTGCCGCACGAGATCCCCAGCCTGCCCGAGCTCGCCAAGCGCATGGCGGTGAGCGAGCGCACCCTCCGCCGCCGGCTGCACGAGGAGGGCACCACCTTCCGCGCGCTGCTCGACGAGACGCGGTCGCACCTCGCCCGCAGCTACGTCGGCGACCGCCGCCTCCCCATCGCGGAGGTGGCCTTCCTCCTCGGCTTCTCCGAGCCGAGCGCCTTCCACCGGGCCTTCCGCCGGTGGACCGGCATGACCCCGGCCTCGTATCGCCAGGGACGGGCGTAACCCCTTCGTCTTCCTCCGCACGCGGCGGGACACTCACCGTGGCCTCCCGGGGTCCCTGCCTGCTATCCTGAGCGCGACATGAGCGAGCCCTCTCGTCCGAGCTTGGGCGAAGCGGTGGCGGCGGCGCGGCAGAAGCTCGCAGGGATCGAGGACCCGCTCGAGACCTTGGCCGCGTTCTTCGCCCTCTCCCCCTTCGCGATGCAGGTGTTCCACGCGAACGGACACTGTCTGTTCGTCAACCGGGCCTTCGTGGACCTCTTCGGCGTCGAGCCTCCGCCCGAGTTCAACGTCCTGCGCGAGCTGGACGGCCCCCACGCCGAGCAGGCCCGCCTCACGGCGCGCGCCTTCCGCGGCGAGACGATCAGCATCCCGCCCTTCTGGTTCGATCCCCGAGAGCTGACTCAGGTCCACGTCACCGAGGGACGCCGGGTCGCGGTCGAGATGATGTTCTTCCCGATCTACGACGCACAAGGCGAGGTGCGCTACGCCGCGAACATGATCCGGGACGTGACCGAGCAATGGCGCCTGCAGGAGCAGGTCCAGCAGGTTCAGCGTATGGAAGCCATCGGACGCCTCGCGGGCGGCGTCGCACACGACTTCAACAACCTCCTCACGGTGATCCTCTCGTACTCGAGCATGGCGCTCCGCAACGCCTCCGCGAACCAGCAGCTCTCCTCCGACATGAAGGAGATACAGCGAGCCGCCCAGCGGGCAGCGCAGCTCACCCAGCAGCTTCTGGCCTTCGGCCGCAAGCAGATCCTGGAGCCGCGCGTGCTGAGTCTTAACGGCATCGTGCGCGACGCGGAGAAGATGCTTCGACGCATTCTGGGAGAGGACATCCAGCTCGAGCTGAACCTCGCGCGGGAGCTCCACCACGCGAAGGCCGATGCGGGCCAGCTCGACCAGGTGCTGCTGAATCTGGTCGTGAACGCGCGCGACGCCATGCCCACGGGGGGAACGCTGACGATCGAGACGCGCAACGTGGCGTTCGACGAGAAGTCCGTCGCTGACCACCCGAAGGCCACGCCGGGCCCGTACGTCCAGCTCGCCCTCACGGACACCGGAATCGGCATGTCCCCCGAGGTGAAGGCGCGCATCTTCGACCCCTTCTTCACGACCAAGGAGCGGGGCAAGGGGACCGGGCTCGGGCTCGCGACGGTGCTCGGCATCGTCGAGCAGAGCGGCGGCCTGGTCCACGTGCAGAGCGAGCCCGGAAGCGGGAGCGCCTTCCGGATCTCGCTGCCCGCCACGATGGAGGCGCTCGAGGCGCCGAAGCCCCTCGCCGTGCCCGACCTCCTGGGGCGCGGAGAGGTCGTGCTCGTCGTGGAGGACGAGGATCGGGTGCGCAGGCTCGTGGTGCGCATCCTCGCCGAGGCCGGCTACGTCGTGCTCGACGCCGCGAGCAGCGACGCGGCATTGCGCCTAGCGGCGGAGCGCACCGAAGCGATTCACCTGCTGCTCACCGACGTCGTGATGCCGCACGGGAGCGGACCGGAGCTGGCGCAGGCGCTCACCGCGGTACGACCGGACCTGAAGGTGCTCTTCATGTCGGGCTACGCGGAGGATGCCATCACGCGACACGGCATGCTCCACCCCGGCGCCATGCTCGTGCGGAAGCCCGTCGCGCCGGTGCAGCTCCTGGCCCGCGTTCGCGAGGCCCTAGGGGACGTCGAGGAGCCGTAGTCTGGGGCGCTCGACGTGTGACGCACGTCGCACGTCGCACCTCGCACGTCGCACGCGAAGCCCGCCGGCAGCGAGCAGCTCCGCGGCGCGCCGTAGACCGCTTACCCGCCTCGCGCGTTCCTACCTCCCGGCACTGCCAGGGAGGAACTCATGCTGGTGCGCGTGGCCACTGCGATCGTGTGCGCCGTTCTTGCCTTGCCACGGCACGGGAGCTGCACCGCGCCGGTCAAGGAGCCGCCGCAGAAGGTGTTCGAACGGGCGCGGCTTCCGTACCCGGCCGCCGTCGTGTACCTGCGCGCCTTCAAGCACGAGGGCGAGCTCGAGCTCTGGGCCGGCGGCGCCGGGGAGCCGCTGCAGCTCGTGAAACGCTATGCCATCTGCGCGCGCTCGGGGCGTCTCGGGCCCAAAGCCGCGGAGGGCGACGGGCAGGTGCCGGAAGGATTCTACCGCATCACGGCCTACAATCCGCGGAGCCGCTTCCATCGTTCGCTCGGGATCGACTACCCGAACCGCGCCGACCGGCTGCGTTCGACGGCCCGGAGGCTGGGGGGCGAGATCTACATTCACGGCAAGTGCGTGACCATCGGGTGCCTGCCGATCGAGGACGGCCCCGCCGAGGAGCTCTTCGACATCGCCGTGCAGCACCGTCGCCAGGCCCAGGGAGGGATCGCGGTGCACATCTTTCCGCGGCGCATGGACCGCGAGGGGATGACGGCGCTCGCGAGGGAGGCGGGACGCGACGCCCGGCTCCTCGCCTTCTGGGAGAGCCTGGCCCCCGCGTACCGCCAGTTCGAGGCGCAGCGACGCGTGCCGCGAGTCTCCATCGAGGCGGACGGCCGTTACCAGGTGCGGGCCACGGCAGCGCCGTAACTCAGGGCCCGGCTGAGCGCCTTGACTCGAGGCCCGCCTCAACGCCCGCCGACGCCGAGCGTTACCGCGCCCGCGGCCACGAGCAGCACCCCGAGCCACTGCCGGCGGGAGGGGCGTTCCCCGCCCACGAGGGCGAAGAGCTGCGCGTAGAGCACTGAGGTATTGCGCAGGGTGACCACCGCCCCCGCCCCCGACGACGCGAGCGCCGTGAGCAGCAGCAGAAACGAGCCGCCGCACGAGAGGCCGGCCAGCGCGATGCGGAAGGGGGCGCCGCGCACGACCTCGAGAAAGACGCGGGCCCGGGGGCGCGCCAGCCGGTAGATCGGGACGCACACCCCGAGCGTCAACGAGAGCGAGAAGACCAGCGCCGGGGGAGCGCCCAGCCCGAGCGCCTGCTTGTAACAGAGGTGATAGCCGGCGATCGCGACGGCACTCGCGGCCGCGAAGAGCAGGCCCCGTCCGACGCGGGGGCCACGACCGCGCTCGAAGCTGCAGAGGACCAGGCCGCCCGCGAGGCCGCCGGCGCCCGCGAGCGAAACGAGAGAGAGCGGCTCCCCGAGCCAGAGCAGCGAGACCGGCCAGACGAGCAGGAGCGCTCCCCCACGCGAGAGGGCGTAGACCTGGCCGAGGGGGCTGAGGGCCAGCGCGCGGGCCAGGGTGGCGAAGTAGGCCCCTTCGCCGAGCCCGGCGAGGAGCGTGAAGGGAAGCGCGCCGGGAGGGAGGGAGAGCGCCCCCTGCGCCAGAGCCACCGCGAACGACAGGAGCGTGGCCAGGACGATCACCGGCGCCACCATCTGCTCGGGGGTGGGATGCCCCTTGAGCAGGTGGTTCCAGAGGGCGTGCAGGAGCGCCGAACCGAGGACGAGGAGGAGCGGAAGGGGGGCCATGTGGGTGTGCAGAAGGAGTATACACGCCCGCCCCACGCGTCTTGCGCGACACCCTGCCGCCGCTAGACTGAAGAGGTCATCCAGAGCGGCGGTAGGTACCTGGACCGAGGACCGCCCGGCAACCCGCACACGACGGGTGCCCCAGCCAGCCCCGAGGAGGGAACGATGACCTGCACCACGCGCCTGCACCTTTGCCACGAGGGGATTCCGCTCATCGGGGTCGTCGCGGCCACCCGCACCGAGCTCATCGTGACGATGATCGAGCCGTATGCGAGCGCGTCTGCCCGTCGTCACCTCCCGGTGCTAGCGCTGCGGGGGCCCCAGCGCGGCGGTTACGCGGACGCGGGCGGCGGCCTATCCGCTCTAGGCCAGAGCTCGGCCGAGGCGCTGCTGGTCGAGATATTCGAGGACGAGTCGCTCGTCGCACGATCGCGCGCGGCGGTGCGCGGGCTTCTCGACCGCCACGGCGAGAAGCTGGAGGTGCGCTTCGCGGCGCTCGTACGCCAGGCGGAGGGGGCCCTCTCCGCCAGGGCACCCCTCGACGACGCCCAGTTCTATGCTCTCCGGCGGGCCCTGCGCCGGGATCTGCGCCAAGGGCTCGACGCGCGGGTCTACGAACGCCGCCACCGTGCCCTGAAGCTCCGACGCGAAGCCCAGCACGAGGTGCACCGGCACGCGCTCGACGCCGCGGCCGAGCTGGTGGGGAGCCTCCTCGGGTGGGCTGCGGAGCCAACGCTGGTATTCGCCCTGCCCGAAGGCCCATCGCTCCCCGCGTGCTCCGCATGTAGGCGGCACGTCGCGACCTACGGACGGGCCGCCAACGTGCGGCTGGCGGCAGCGCTGCGCACGTGTCGCATCGTCTGTACCTTCTCGCGGACCGGGTAGTCCCGGGGCCGGACCGGTCGAGAGCCCCCGTCGACGACGCGGCACCGGCCAGCCGGTGAGCCACGGCCAACCGCAGTCGCCTCCCCCCGCGGCCGCAACTCGCCACGTCCCCTCCTCGAGCAGGAACCGCGAGCGACAAAAATAGCAATATCTACAAAGCGTTGACGAAAGACGAAACCCGAGCAGTGGTCGGGCCAATCTGGCAAGGATCTTGAACCAGGGCCGCCCCACGGAGGGGTTCCGCCATCATGCGACTTGCCTCGGTTCTGCTGGCCTTGCTGTGTACGTCCTGCGTGATGGAGGTGGGCCCCGACGAGGAGAGCCCCTCCGCCGACCGCGCCGCGCACGGCCGGCAGAGCCGCCCCGCCCCCGTGATCGACTTCGTGCTCTCGCCGCTGCCCGCGCAGGGGCCCACCACGAGCTGTGACGACCGCCGGGTGCTCTACCTGAACTTCGACGGGCCGCGCCTCGCGCCCGGCGACACCGACGACGCGGCGCTCGACGTCTCGTACATGGTCAAGACCCTGCACGACAGCACGCCGCTGCAGGTCCCCGCGTTCGACCCGGGCCACTTCGACGCCTTCCGCGAGAGCAACTTCCTGTGGCTGTGGCACAAGCCCGCTCGCACCCGCGCCGAGGTGGCGGAGGCCGTCCGCACGCGGGTGTCCCAGCTCATGCAGCCCTTCGGCGTGGAGGTCGTCACCACGCGGCCCGCAGCGGACAGCGCGGGCTGCACGCCTCCCTACACGATGATCGTCGTCGGCGGCGCGCGAGAGATGATCGAGAAGGACCCGACGAGCCTCGTGATTGGCCGGGCACCCCTCGACTGCGGAGACCGTCACCACGCCAACGTGGGCTTCGTCTACAGCGACTCCTTCTATTCCACGACGAGGGACCCGGAGCGCGCGCTCAGCGACGTGGTGCTCCACGAAGCGGGGCACACCTACGGCCTCGAGCACGACTGGATCGGCAGCGGGCCGACCATCATGACCACCCCCTACGACGCCTCGAAGCCGCCGCAGAGCTGGGGCGCAGGACACGTCACCGAGGCCGACGTCCACTGCGTGGCGAAGGTGGGCGACGCGTTGTACCCCTGGCAGGATGAGACCGTGGTGCTCACCGAGAACCTCGAGGGCGAGCTGCGGCTCGAGGGGCACACCTGCGATAACGGCTCCCAGTGCCAGAGCAGTCGCTGCGAGGGTGGGTTCTGCCGCGCCCCGTGAGGGCTACTTCCCCCGGTCGCGCCCGATCTCGTCGAGCATGGCCTGAATCGCCTCCCCCACCGTACGTCCCACGTCGCGATGGATCCCCGAGTCGAAGAACGCGGTCCAGGCGCGATGGAAGCCGTCCCCGAGCTGCGTGAAGAAGACCGTGGCCCAGTGCGGGTGGACCTCCTCGAAGCGCACGCCGCCGGGGAGGACGAGGTTCCTCCGGCGATAGCCCCAGTCCTTGGTGCTCCAGAAGGGGTGACGCCGGAACTCCTGGCTCCAGTAGATCATCTTCGCCAGCTCGACGCGAATCGTCTGCGCCGGGATCTCGAGCGCACTGAGCCCCTGGTAGAGGTAGAGCAGCGTCAGCCCGCCCTCGGGATCGGGGGCCCGCGAGAGGAGTCGCCGGTAGAGCTGGTCGATGAAGAAGCGGCGGCTCCAGTCCGCCGGGTGCGCCCGGTCGTACACGTCGGTGGCGACGAGCGCCCAGCGCACGTGCGCGTCGGAGCGCCACTCTCCGCGGCGCGGCGTACCCAGGGCGGCCTCCTCGGCGAGCAGGTACTCCGCCGAGGCCGCGAGCCAGTACTCGGTGCTACCGACGGCGAAGTCGAGGCGCGGGCTCAGCGCGGGGACCCACTCGCGCACGATCTCGCGCAGCCAGCGCACGGTGGCCTCGCTCGGCGGAACCGGACCCTCGAAGGGGATCGTCTCGTAGGGGAAGGCGCCACGCGGGGCGGAGCCGCAGCTCGCAGGCCACGGAAAGGGGGCGACGGCCGGGACGCGCGTCCACGCCCTGACGAAGGCCCCGTTGTCCGCGTACCGCCAGTCGAGCGGGCGGCCGCCCAGGTCGGTGGTCTGGCGCAGCCGGAACTCGCCCGAGTTGGCGAGCTCCGCCACCGTGGCGCGGATCGTCTGACGGAGCGACCCGGCGTCGCGCGACGCCTCGACGAGCTGGCGTCGGCGCTGCACGAGCGCCCCCGGGTCGGCGGCGCGGTCGAAGAACGCCCCGTAGAGCGCGTGCACCAACTGCTCGGCGGCGGCCCCGGTGAGACAGGGCCGGCTCGCCGCCTGGCTCGGGTGGGCTTGCCAGACCTCCTCCCGGCCCCCGTCGCCACAGCCCGCGGCCCAGCCTGCACCGGCCAGCACCGCGGCGCAGGCGCCCACGCGAAGCGATCGACGTAACGTTGACATGGCTTTCTCCTCGGGGACGCACCCGTCCCGCCGCGAAGACGGGACGCGGCTTCTCTGGGCCGGTTCCCGTCGTTTCGCGGCGCCGCCGTGCAAGGCGCGAGCCCGAGAGCGGGCGACGGTAACTACGCGGCCGGGCGCTCCCGTCGCGCGGGCCGCTCACGGCAGTCCGCGGAGGAGTTTCGGACCATCCAGCGTTGAGTCGGCGCCGAACCGGCGCGTGCGGGGTGCTACGAAACGAGCGCGAGCATGCGCGGCGGCGCGCTCAGCGGTTGCCGCGGGCGAGCTGCGCCTTGCGGCGGTTGGCCCAGGCGAGCACGGCGCGTCGAGCCTCCTCGAGCGGCACCGAGCCCAGGCTCAGGAACTTGGTGTGGAAGGCGCGCTCGTCGTAGCCGCTGCCGAGGAGCTTCTGGACCTCCGACCGGAGATCCAGGATCTGCAACATGCCGTGGTAGTACGCCAGCGCCTGACCAGGGTACGTGATGTAGCGCTTGATCTCGGCCTCGGCCACCTCCCTCGAGGCGAAGGCGTTCTTCATGAAGTACCGCGTGGCCTGCTCCGGGGTCATGGTACCCGTGTGCAGGCCCGTATCCACGACCAGCCGGGCCGCCCGCCAGAGCTGGCTCACCAGATAGCCGACCTTCTCCTGCGGCGTGTACTGCTTTCGCTCGTTGAGCAGGAACTCCGAGTAGAGCGCCCAGCCCTCGTCGTAGTCCGTCTTCGCCGCCTTCCGGCGGAACTTGGGAAGCCCCTTCTGCTTGGCCGCGATGAAGCCGGCCTGGGCGTGGCCGGGGAATCCCTCGTGCGCCAGGAAGGCCTTGAGGTCCATCCTGGACCAGGCGCTGAGATCGCTCGTATTGATCATCAGCACCTGGCCGATCTTTCCCCCCGGCCCCGGACGCTGCACCACCGCCGCGGACAGGAACGGCTCGTAGGCCGCCGGCATCTTCTCGACGGGCAGCTCGCCCGCGGGAAGGGGCGCCACCCCGCGCGCGAAGCGGCGGCTACCGCTGATCGCCTCCGCCGCGGCCGTCAGGAGCTCCTCCTTCGTCTGAAAGCTGTTGGCCGGATCCGCCCGCAGAGCCTCCATGCGCGCCTCGAAGGAGCGCGCGCCCTTCTGGAGCTCCCTCGGTACCAGGGGCCCAACCTTCTGCAGGGTCTGCCAGAGCTCGCGCCTGAGCATCGCGACCTCCTCGCGTCCGCGAGCCCCCAGCGCCTCAGGCGTGGGGTGCTGCGCTCCGAGGTGCATCTTCAGGTGGCGAAGATAGGCGTCGCGATAGCCCGGTCGCCGGGTCTCGGCCTTCAGCTCCGACGCCCGCGGGAGCACGCGCTCCTGCAGATACTCGTGGAGCTTGCGATGGCTCGGCAGGACCTGCGTCGTGACCACCGTGCGCAGCTCGGCGCGAAGGGCAGAGAGCTCGGCGCTCGCCCGGACCTTCTTCTCGCCGCCGAAGGTCTTCACGAACTCTCGCTCGAGTCCGAGGAAGGGATTTGTGCTGCGGTCGCGCGTGACGAGCGTGCCGACGCTCTCGATCATGGTTTCCACCGCGGGGGCCGGCCCCGCGAAGCCCTGCGCCAGCGCCTTCTCCTGCAGCGCGATGTACCCGTTGACCACGAAGGGAGCCCGCTTGAGCAGGCCAAGGGTCGTCTTCCACCCGGCAACGGTAGAGCGATCGATGTACGAGAGTCCGTCGGAGACGGCGGTCAGCGAGAAACGCTCCTCGCCGAGCTGCCCGAAGAGGTCCGTCGTCATCCCGTGAGCCAGGGACTCGCGACGAGCCGCGAGCTCGGTCTTGAGGACCCGGTAGGTGATGCGCCCCTGCGCGTCCAGCTGGCCGGGGTCGATCCCGGCGAGCTTCGCCTCGTAACGCTTGACGGCAGCGAGCTGGATGGCGCTGGCGCGAGGGCCAACGGCCGGTCGCGTCTGCATGCGTCGCAACACACCCTGATAGGCGTCCGCGAGCTTGTTGAGCTGAGCACGCGGACCGTCCTGCTTCGCGGCTCGCGCGGGCGTCCCCGCCGCCAGGGCCGCAGACAACAGAAGCACGGCGACGCGATGCGAGCGCGGCTGCATGAGGATCCTCCGGTCAGGTACCCCGAGTGGATGCAAGACGTCGGCCAGTCCGAACGGATCGAATATGCTAGTAATATCTATCTATTAAGCGATGCTGGCGAGCGGCTGGGGTCACTGGACCGGGCCGCCCGCCCGGAAGGGGCCGGAGGTCTCGCCACCCTGAAGGGAGAGGCGGAGGCCGGGGAAGGGTAAGGGTCCGGTCAGGACGCCCGACCCTCCCGGGTTCGCCGTGACCCGCGGCGCCAGATGAGCAGCGCGAGCGCGATCGGCAGGAACGGCAGCTCTCGGGGCAGTTCGTCGGCGGAGCCAGCCACCTCGCAGCCGTAGCGCATGCGGGAGCTCGCGCCCTTTCTCGCCTGCCATTCGGGCAGCGTCCCGTCCGAGGGAGGCACGTCGTTCCAGTCGTCCGAGAGCCCCTGGCACCCCGCCGCCGTCGCCCCCGCGGAGAGCTGGTTGCCCACCACCACCGCTCCCTGCACGGGGAGCGCGTCGCGGTCCCGCAGGTCGAGCGAGAGGACCTCGTAGTCGGAGACGGAGAGCAGGCTCTCCTCGACGCGGAAGGTGCGGCGCACCGGACCGCGTTGCCCGGCGCGACCGCGCAGCCGCAGCCCGCTGCCGAGGACGTCGATCACCTGCACGTAGCTCTGCGAACCGCAGCTCCCGGTCGCCCGCGTGGCGTAGGGCACGACGATGAGGGGCAGCTCGCCTTCGCGCTCTAGGAGGCTCACCGCCCGGTGGTCCAGGTTGGCCTCGGAGGTGGTGCCGCTCCCGCCGAGCTGCACCTGATCGATGGTGCGAGGCTCCGTCGGGTCGCTCACGTCGAAGAGCGAGACCTGCAAGCCCACGCCGCGATCCCCGCGCCCCACGCAGAGCAGCCGGTCGCCGTAGGGGAAGATGAAGTCGCTCCAGCCCGGCACGTGCAGCTCTCCCACCAGGCGCGGGCGCGCCGGCTCGCGCAGCGAGATGACCCAGAGCGGGTCAGTCTGCCGGTAGGTCACGACGTAGGCCGTCTCCCCCGCGAAGCGCGTGGCGTAGAGCCGCTCCCCCGGGCCGATGCGGTCGAGGCGTCCGACGAGGCGCAGGCTGTCCGGCGCGCTCACGTCGATCACGCTCAGGCGGCTCGAGCGGCTGAGCGGGTCGTAGGTGACCACGCGAAAGAGGTGCCCGTAGAGGTCCATGTGAAAGCGCCCCTGCGGTTCGCCCGGCACGGCGAGACGGCCGCGCGGGATCATCTCGCCCGTCTCGGCGACGATCTGCACGTACTGCACCTCGGTCTGGGTCGCGCTCGCACAGCGCAGCCCGGAGGGGCAGCTCGCGGCCGCGACCTTCGCCGGACCGGCCACGATGATCGCCTCGCCGGTGACCAGGATCTCCTTGCTCGCCGACGGGAAGTCGAGCTGCTGCCGCACCGCGGCCTGGGCCGGATCGGCGATGTCGAGCGCGTAGGCCCGCGAGCCGCCGGTGCTCTGGTTGGTGACGAGAAAGAGCGTGTCGTTCACCACGCGGCTCGCCACGAGCTGCCCGGGAATGCAGTAGCGGTCCACCACCCGCGGCCGCGCCGCGTCCGCCACGTCCACCATCGCCACCTCGGCCCCAGCGCGCCAGCCGCCGGCGTTGCAGCGCGCCGGGAGGCGGCAGGCGGCCGTGGGGCTCTTGAGCAGCACGATGGCGTGCCCCTTGCGCACATACAGCTCGCCCGCAGCGCCCACGACGGCGGCGCGACCCACGAGGCGCGGCGCGGCCGGGGTGCTCAGGTCGAGGACGTTCAGCCCCGTCTGCGGGTTCTGCACGTAGAGCCACGACCCCTCGTGGCGGTAGAGATCGGACTCCTCGATCCGCGGCGCCTCCCCGGTGCGCGTGTCGGTCGTGGGGGGCTCCCCCGGGGCGACCTCGACGCTGCTGGCCGCGCCGCACCCCGCCAGCGCAGCGAGCACCGCTGCACCGAGCGTCTGCCGAAGGACCGAAGCGACCTGGACTGCGTGGAACCGTTTCATGCGTGCCTCCTCGTCGTCGGCGAAGAGGAGTTGCAACCCGAGTGCCGGAACTCGTGCGCTCCCGAACGATTGGATCGCACTTGTGAATGACCTGCGCTCGCGCGCCGCGGGCAGCTCGCGGGACCCCTCTGGGACGGCTCGAAGCACGGCATTCCTGTCCGGTCCGCGAGGCCCCTGACATGGCTGTCATGGTCCCGAGGAGGCCGCGTGCTATCATCAGAATGGATGTCAGAGGAGCCCCGGATGGTGTCGCCCTACGAGCGCGAAGCCCAGCGACTCGCCAAACTTCCCCGCGCCGAACGCTTTGAAGAGCTACTCGAGTTTCCTCAGAGCTACATGTTCAAGGTCATCGGCCACACCGACGGGCTCTGCGACGCCATCCGCGGAGTCCTCGCCGCCCTCGGCCATCCGAACGTGATCCTGGTCGAGCGGCCGAGCGCGCAAGGCAAGTACACCTCCGTCACCTTCGGCGTGCCCGTGGCGAGCGGCAAGGAGCTCGACGAGGCCTACCAGGCCTTCGAGAAGCTCCCCGGCGTGCGCTACATGCTGTAGGTGCTGGGCCCTCGCAGCGCCCTGAACCCGGTCATCTCTCCCCCCCGACAGGCCACGCGTGCGCTTGCCTCACGCACGGAAGTTTGGTCTTGTTCACCGACGGTGAGGACGATGCGATGAGGATGAAGTGGAGCGTTCTGGCGGTCGTGGTCGTGGTCGTGCTCGCGGCGCGGATGTTCGTCGGCTGCGATCCCCCTAGCTGCGATTACAAGGCGTACGGCACGTGCTACGTGGCCGAGGAGCGCGCGCAGAGAAGGTTTGAGGCGTGCTACCCCGGCACGAACAAGAGGTACCCCTTCGGGCGTACCGGTCAGCAAATGGAGGGGTGCGACGACGATCTCGGTGCAAAGCTGAGCTGCGAAGCGACCTGTGTGGAGGCGTCGCCCTGTTCTGCGCTCGACTCGCGCACGCCGCGCGCCGACCCCTTCCGTCGGCGAATGACGGATTGCCAAACTCGATGCACGCGTTATACGACGATTCCGA
Organism: Deltaproteobacteria bacterium; assembly: GCA_020848905.1. Taxonomy (NCBI): domain Bacteria; kingdom Pseudomonadati; phylum Myxococcota; class Myxococcia; species Deltaproteobacteria bacterium. The sequence continues at coordinate 85,132 of JADLHG010000017.1, read as the reverse complement.
GCTGCACCCGCGGAACGGTCATCGCGATCGCTGACGACTCTGGGTTCGAGTGCGTGGACGACCCAGCGATCCGCCCCCGCGAGCCCGACGGCTCGGCACGCGACGGCGGCCGCGACGGGGGCGTGGGTGGGGATGGCGGCTGCGGCACGGGCTGCGGCGGCGTGACGCTCGTGGCCGCGGGCCAGCACCATAGCTGCGCGGTCGTGGCGGGGACCGTGAAGTGCTGGGGAGCAAATGCCTATCAGCAGGCGGGCGTGGCGACCCCGATCAAGCTGCTGCAACCGACGGTCACGAAGCCGACGATGGCGGGGGCCGTCGCGCTGTCAGCGGGGGCCGACCACACGTGCGCGATCCTCGGCGGCGGCGAGGCCTGGTGCTGGGGACGGAGCGCGCAGGGGCAGGTGGGCGCCGGCGGCATCCAGACCAACCTCCCCACCTTCATCGGGCTGGCGAAGACCACGGCGATCTCGGCCGCCGACGATCACACCTGCGCGGCGGCGGATCAGAAGGCCTGGTGCTGGGGGAGCAACGAGCAGGGGAAGCTCGGCACGGGCGGACCGTCGAATCAGCCGAAGGAGACGCCGCAGCGCGTGCCGGCCCTGTCGGTTGGCGTGACCGCGATCGCCGCCGGGGGACTGCACTCCTGCGCGATCGTCTCGGGCGCGATCAAGTGCTGGGGCAACAACGACTACGGACAGCTCGGGAGCGCCGGCCCGGGCAAGATCACGCCCGTCGACGGTCCGGCCCTCGCGGGCGTGACCGCGATCGTCGCGGGCACCTTTCACACCTGCGCGCTCGCCGGCGGCGCCGTGAAGTGCTGGGGGAAGAACGACCTCGGCCAGCTCGGCGACGGGTCCACCACCGACAGCCCGACTCCGGTCGACGTCGTCGGTCTCGGTGCCAACGTCACCGCGCTCTCCGCGGGCGAGGGCCACACCTGCGCCGTCGTGGCCGGCGCGGCGAAGTGCTGGGGCGACAACGCGCGCAAGCAGCTCGGCGCCCCCTCGGTGACGACCGCCAGCTCGACGTCGCCGGTCGACGTGCAGGGCCTCGGCTCCGGCGTGACCCAGATCGACTGCGGCTACCGCCACACCTGCGCGGTAGTGGGCGCCGCGGCGAAGTGCTGGGGCGACAACGAAGCCGGACAGCTCGGCAACGGCAAGATGGGCGCCGGCACCGAAAGCGCCACCCCGGTGGACGTTCCGCTCTAGGGAAACCCCTAGCCTCGCGCTCGGGTCTGCGGCGCCGCCGGACTCTGGCGCGGCCAGGCCGCATGCAAGGCTGTTCCCGCATGCAAGGCTCGACTCGCACACGCCCCGGCGGTAGCCTCGGGACCATGACGCGCCGCTTGCTCCTCGCGCTCCTTCCGCTCGCGTGCAGCTCCGGCCCGGGACAGATCCCGAGCCCCCTCGTGCGCGTGGACCTGAAGGACCAGGTGCCGCCGGAACATCGGCGACGCATGATCAGCGCCATCGCCCTCGACTGCGAGGTGCACGCCACGCTCGGCGCCGCGGGCCTGAGCCAGCAGGTGACGGCGCGCTACCGGGTGATGGACGTGAAGGGCTCGCGCTTCATCGTCGCAGTCGAGGTCGTGCCCGAAGGGACCGCCGCCCCCGGCGCCACGGCCTCCGCCGCGGTGCAGACCCCGACGAACACGGGCAGCGCCGCGGCGATTCGCATGACGGTCCCCGTCCAGGTGGCCTGGAGCGCGGAGAAGGGGTGCAGCCGGGTGAGCGCCACCCAGCTCCTCACGCTGCGCCCCGACGACCCGAGCTGCAAGGAACCTCCATCCCCGAACCTGCTGCGGCCGGTGAAATGAGCGCCGGGCCCTCGACCCCCGACGACGGCGAGGCCCTGCGCGCGCGCATCGAGGCCTTCCTGCGCGAGGCGCATGGAGCCGTCGTGGAGGTGACGGGCCTGCGCCCGCTGCCGGGCGGCGCGTGCCAGGAGAACCTGCTCGTGGAGCTGCGGCTCGGCGGCGCGGACGATGCTCCTCGCGAGCGCCTCGTGCTCCGCAGCGACGCGGCGCGCTCGCTCCCCTTCAGCCTGGACCGCGACGCCGAGGCGGAGGTGATCCGCGCGGCCGTCGCGGCGAGGGTGAAGACCCCCGAGGTGCGCTGGCTGGCCCCCGGGCTCGTGCGGCCGGGCGCGAAGGCCTACTTTCTCGCGTTCGCCGAGGGAGAGGCGGTCGGACGCAAGGTCGTTGCGAGCCCGGCCCTGGCCGCCGCGCGCGTGGGCCTCGGCGATGAGCTCGCGCGAGAGCTGGCCCGCATCCACTCCATCACCCCCGGCTCCGCCCCCGCGCTCGCCCGGCGACTCCGCGGCGCCGAGGAGGATCCCGTGACCGCCGCGCTCGACGGCGTGAGGAGCCTTCTCGCCGGACTGCCGACGCACCGACCGGCCCTTCTGCTCGCCTTGCGCTGGCTCGAGGCGCACCGACCGGCGCCGGGTCCCGTCGTGCTCGTCCACGGGGACTTCCGCACCGGCAATTTCCTCGTCACGCCGAAGGGCCTGAGCGCCATCCTGGACTGGGAGTTCGCTCACTTCGGTAGCCCCGGAGAGGACCTGGCCTGGATCGCGCTCAGGGACTGGCGCTTCGGCGAGCTCCGACGCCCGGTAGGCGGCTTCTCGGACCGCGAGAGTTTCTACGCCGCCTACGAAGCGGCGAGCGGGAGAGGTCTCGACCGAGCCACCCTCCACTACTGGGAGGTGCTCGGCAACGTGCGCTGGGCCGCGGGGTCGGCCTACCAGGGGGAGCGGTACCTCGGCGGCGAAGAGCGAGACCTCGAGCTCCTCGCCGTGGCGCGGCGGAGCAGCGAGATGGAGTACGAGGCCCTGCGCCTGATCGGCAAGGGCCCCTTCGCGGGCCCTCAGGGAGCAGCCCATGCGTGACCGACCCGACGCCCCGACGATCCTGGCCGCCGTGGCGCGCTTTCTCGAGGAGGAGGTGCGCGGCACGGTCAGCGACCCGCGCGTTGGCTTCCGCCTGCTCGTCGCCGCCAGCCTCTGCCGCGGCGTGGCCGCCGAGTTCGTCGCAGAAGAGGCGCTCGACAGCACGGAGCTCGCCGCGCTCGGCGCGCTCCTCCCGGAGCACGCGCAGCGCGCCGAGAGCGATGCCGGCCGACCGCGCAGCGCGCGACAGCAGACGCTCCGCGAGCTCACGGCACAGCTCGCCACGGAGCTCGCCGCCGGACGCTTCGACGACGAGCCAGCCTTCACCGAGGCCGCGAGCGCCCTCGAGCGCGTCCTCGCCGCCGAGCTGGCCGCGACGAATCCGCGTTTCGACCTCTCCCAAGACCTCGCGTAGAACACCGATAGGACGCGCCATGGACTTCGACCTCTCCCCCGAGCTCTCCGCCCTCCGCACCCGAGTCCGCGACTTCATGGAGGCGGAGGTGCTCCCGGCCGAGGCGGCGATCCTCGCCGAGGACCGCCGCGGAGAGGCGCGCACGCTGCTCGGCCTGCAGCAGCAGGCCCGTTCGGCCGGGCTCTTCACCCCGCACCTCCCCCCCGACTTCGGCGGCCTCGGCCTCGGCGTGATGGGCATGTGCGTGCTCTTCCGCGAGATGGGTCGCTCGCTCGTCGGGCCACGCGTCTTCAACTGCGACGCCCCCGATCAGGGGAACATGGAGCTGCTCCTCCTCGCGGGGAGCCCCGCGGCGCAGAGCCGCTACCTGAAGCCCCTCTGCGCGGGCGAGATCACGAGCGCCTTCTGCATGACCGAACCGGCTCCCGGGGCGGGGGCCGACCACCAGAACCTCCTCACGCGGGCCGAGCCCGACGGAGACGGCTTCCGCCTGCGCGGCCACAAGTGGTTCGCCACCGGCGCCGGGAAGGCCGCGTTTCTGATCGTCCTCGCGCGCACCAGCGAGGACCGGCGTCGCGGCGCCACGATGTTTCTCGTGGACCGGCACGCCGAGGGCGTGGTGCACGTGCGCGACGTCCCGACCATGGGGGAAGCGCTCCTGGCGCATCGCGAGGCCGAGCTCCTCTTCTCCGACGTGCGCGTCGGACCGGAGGCCGTGCTGGGCGGCGTGGGCGACGGTTTCGCCCTCGCCCAGGCGCGCCTCGTCCCGGCCCGCCTGACCCACTGCATGCGCTGGCTCGGGCTCGCCGAGCGCGCGCTCTCCCTCTGCCGCGACTACCTCGGCCGACGGAAGAGCTTCGGTCAGCCGCTCGAGAAGCACCAGCTCGTGCAGCGGCTCGTGGCCGACAGCGCGCTCGCCATCCACTCCGGAAACCTCATGACGTTTCACTGCGCGTGGCTGCTCGAGCGCGGCGAGAAGGAGCAGGCCCGCGCCTATTCCTCGATGACCAAGACCCACGTGGCCCGCACGCTCTGCCAGGTGCTCGACGACGCGATCCAGCTCCACGGGGCGCTCGGTTATAGCGAGGACCTCCCCTTCGCGAGCTGGTACCGCCACGCGCGTGCGGCTCGCATCGCCGACGGCCCCGACGAGATCCACCAGGTCGTGGTCGCCCGCGCCATCCTCGGCGGCAAGCTCGAGCTCCTGAAGAACCCATGACCACCGCACAGCCCAGTCCGCTCGCCGGGCGCCGCATCGCCGTCACCGGCGCCACCGGCTTTCTCGGTCGTCACATCGCGAGCTGCCTCGCCGCGCGCGGGGCGCAGGTCGTCGCCGTGGTGCGTCGCCCCGAACGTGGTGCGGCGCTCGAGGCCGCCGGTGTCGAGCTACGCCGCGCCGACCTCCTCGAGCCCGAGGCGCTCACCGAGGCGCTCCGGGGCGCCGACGCCCTGGTGAGCAACGCCGCCCTCTTCTCGCTCACGAACTATCGCTGGGACGACTACGCGCGGACGAACGTCCAGGGGACGGAGAACGTGCTGCGCGCCGCCGCCCGCGCTGCCGTCACGCGCGTGGTGCACGTCTCCTCCGTAGCGGTCTATCGCAGCAGCTTCTCCGGCCTCGTAGACGAGGACGCGCCCACCTGGCGCGCCGAGGACCGTCGCCTGCCGAACCGCGTCTACGCGCTGTCGAAGGCGCTCAGCGAGGAATCCGCGTGGCGGCTCGCGGGGGAGCTCGGCCTCACGCTGACCACCATTCGTCCGTCGGGGATCTACGGCGCCGGCGACCCGAACATCTCGCCCTGGCTCGAACGCCTCGCGCGCTGGCCCGTCACGGTCGTCCCGGCGCTGCTCGAGTTCCCCTTCGTCTACGCCGGCGACGTGGCGGAGGGCGTGGTCCTGGCCCTCGAGACCCCCGCGTCGATCGGCCGCGCGTACAACCTCGCCCCCGAGGGCCAGACCGTCTGGAGCCTGGTGAAGGCCTTTCGCGAGGCGCGCGGCCACCACCCCTGGCTCACCCTGCCCTTCCCGCTGCCGCTCAGCCGTCGTTTCTCGAGCGAGCGTGCCCGGCGGGAGCTCGGCTGGCGCCCGCGCGACACGCGGGCGGGGGTTGCAGCCATGCTGGCCGACGAGATCAGTCGATGAAGAAGTCCTGCAGGAGCTGAGCCCCCGGCTCGAAGGCGTACGCGTCCAGGTCCTTCACCCCCGCCGACGCGAGGATCTCATCGTCGATGAAGAAGTTCCCCGTGCACTCGCGCGACGACCGCGTGAGGATGACGTGCGCCGCGTCCCCCATGATCTCCGGCTTGCGGCTCGACTTCATCGTGGCCTCTCCGCCGAGCAGGTTCATCACCGCCGCGGTCGCGATGGCCGTGCGCGGCCAGAGCGCGTTGACGGCCACCCCCTGGCTCTTGAACTCCTCGGCCATCCCGAGCACGCACATGCTCATGCCGTACTTGGCCATCGTGTACGCCACGTGGGGCCCGAACCAGCGCGCCTTCATCGAGAGGGGGGGCGAGAGGTTCAGGATATGCGGGTTCGCGGCCTTGAGGAGGTGCGGCAGGCAGACCTGCGAGCAGAGGAAGGTGCCGCGCGTGTTGATCTGATGCATCAGATCGTAGCGCTTCATCGGCGTCTGCAACGTGCCGGTGAGGCTGATCGCGCTCGCGTTGTTCACGAGGATGTCGATCCCCCCGAAGGTCGCGACCGCCTTGGCCACCGCGTCCTGGACCTGCTCTTCGTTGCGAATGTCCACCACGCAGGGGAGCGCCCGGCCCCCCGCGGCCTCGATCTCCTGCGCGGCGGTATAGATCGTCCCCGGCAGCTTGGGGTTCGGCTCGGCGGTCTTGGCCGCCACCACGATGTTCGCGCCGTCGCGCGCCGCGCGGAGCGCGATGGCCAGGCCAATGCCGCGGCTCGCGCCCGTGATGAATAGGGTCTTGCCCTTGAGGTTTGCCATCGGTGCACCTCCTCGGTGTGAGCGGCGACATTAGTCCAAAGCTCGACCGCCGTCGAGAGCGCGCGCTATGATCGCGCCATGTCACGACCCATCGCCGCCGGAGAGCGCCTCGCCACCCGCCGTACCTATACCGCTGCCGAGGTGGCAGCCTTCGCCGAGCTGACCCTGGACACGGGCCGGCATCACGTGCAGGCCGACCCCGAAGGGCGCGTGATGGTCCACGGGCTCCTCGTGGCCGCGCTCCCCACGCAGCTCGGCGGCGAGCTGCACTACCTCGCGCGAGAGATGCGCTTCGAGTTTTTGCGCCCCGTCTTTACGGGCGACACCATCGAAGCGGAGCTGGTCGTGCTGCGCGCGGACCCCGCGCCGGATCGCTTCGACGTCGAGCTGGAGGTGGTTTGCCGCAATCAGGCCGGCAAGGAGGTGCTGCGGGGCGCGAGCCGAGGGATCATTCGCAGGTGAGGTTCGGCGGTCAGATTTCCGGACCGCCCCCCGGCGGCGGCGTTCCGGCATAGCAGCGGCGTAGGGTATCCGTTCCCGATCGGGCGCAGGCGAGCTGACTCCGGTCGACCGGCGGGCAAGCGCCGCAGGTCTCCCCTTTGTTGATGCACGCATCCTTGCACCCGGGCGGCGGGAAGGCGCTCGTCTCCAGCGAGACGATGCAGGGGTTCACCTTCAAGAGGGCGGCCGGCACCGCTTGGGGGCACGCGCAGCAGTGCCGCGCGTCGATGGCCATCACGCAATCGGCCGGCTTCTGGCACTCGTCGACGAAGGCGCAGCCTGCGCCCCCGGGGAGCGGCCCGGCGAGCCGGGAAGGGGGCGGCACATAGTCACAGTCCACGAGCGCGCACTTCGGCGGCCGCTTGTCGAAGCAGGGCTGCGGCACGTTCGCGGGCGGCCAATGAAGGAGGCACTGGTCCGTGCTCAGCCGAGAGAGCGGAACCGGCACGGCGTGCGTGCAGCAGTCGTCCACGTGCACGCCGACAACGCAGGTCCCTGACGAAACGGGGCCTCGGGAATCGACCCGCCGCGCTCCGCCGTCGCTCCCCGCCTGGCCGTCCACGGTAGCCCCCGAGCCGTCTCGGGTCACCGCGGCTCCGCCGTCAGGGGTCTCCGTGAGACTGCGCGCCCCGCATCCGCCGGCCGCAGCGAGCAAGAGCGCACCATAGGACAATAGAGAGACTCGACGATGCGTGGGCATGCTGAAACGGTGCCTCCTCGGCCCGCTAGCACAGGCAAGCGCCATACCACTCGCGCGCCGCAATGGTTGTCGTGTCTTGGAGCCGGCTCGCGTCAGAAAACTGAGGTCCCGACGGGGAAGGACTGCGTCGTGGTCGAGGGCTACTTCGTAGTCGAAGCCGCCTTCTTCGGCCGACCCGGCCGACCCTTCTTGGTCGCCGGCGCCGCGGCGCCTTTCCCACGGGGCTTGCCGTTCGCGGCGCGCCCTGCCCCGGCGCCCGTGCCCTTCAACGCATACACCGCCTTGGCCTTCTCGCCCTTGCCGATGATCTCGCCCGCGTCCTTCAGCTCACCCATGATGCGCGCGTAGAGCGCCGGCGTGGGAACGCGCGCGGCCTCGGAGATCTGCTTGCGGTTGGCCCAGGGATTCCGCCCCAGGAAGGCCCGCACGAGCTGCTTGGTCTCCTCGAGCTGACTCGCGCTCAGGCGCATGCGGATGGGCCGGCCGCGCCGTCGCCGCGCGGAGGCCGTCGCCGGCTCTGCGGTGCCCCGGCTCGCCGCGCGCCGCTTGCCCTGCCGCGCCTCGAGTCGCTGAAGCTCGTCGAGCGTCTTCTCGGGGTCCTGCTTGAGGCGTTCGGCCAGCAAGCGCACGGCCGTCTCGGCGTCCAGCAGATACGCGGTTAGCGCCTGACGGTCGACGCGGCTCGCCCATTCCTGCGCCAACGCCACGGTGAGCTGGCTATCCTTGCTGGCCAGCCGCATTAGTTTCTTGGCGAAAGCGCCGGAGACGAGAAGATCCATTGAGCGACTCCTTGAACGAATATCGCTTACCCATATACCAATATATGGTGTGAAAGCAAGCACTATTCGCGTACGGCGCGGCGAGCTCTCATTGCATCATTTATCGTGAAATGCATAGCGCGTAGGAGGGGACGCCGTCGAACGCAACGTGGGCGCGTCAGTTAGCGTTGCTCCGCGCCGCAGCCCACTCGGCGACGAGCTGCGCCGCGTCCAGCGTGGCGACCTCCAGGTTGCGCGGGTCGAGGTAGTTCTTGCGGCAGGTCCCCTCTCCGTGGTTCAGGAACGTGGCGGCGGCCTTGACCGCGCGAGCCTTCATGCGCGCGTCGATGACGGGCAGCGCTCCCGACGCGGCCTGGGCCTCCGCGAGCTGTCGACCGAGGCTCTCGCGATAGATCCGATTGGCGTGAAGGGTGCGGTAGTCCTTGGGGAGCGCGCCCTTCGGCGCGAGGAAGGCGCGTACGTCCTCCTCCGTCACCGGTACGAGCGTCGCGTCCCACCCCGGTACTTGAAAGAGCCGCTCTCCGGGCTGCGCCAGGAACACCCGCAGCGCCGCCGCGAGCAGCGGGTCCCTGCGCTCCTTCTGCCAGGGCTTTCCCGCCTTGCCGGTGAAGACCAGCGTCACGACATCGCCCTCCACGCGCACGTGCTCCTTGTGGAGCGATGACGCCCCGAAGGTGGGCCCGCTCGCGTGCGCGCCTCCGTTCGGCCGCACGCCGACCGCCTCCTCGCGCTCCTCGTAGCGCCGGGAGCCGACCCGCAGCCCCAGGTGATCCATGAGGTAGACCACGGCCGCGACCGCCGTCGGGCGATCGGTGGCCGGTCTACGCAACCGGGCCTCCACCTCGCGCCGGACCTCTTGCCATCCCTGCGCCTGGAAGTGATAGACCCGGCGGAAGATGCGCTCTGTGGCCTCGGGACTGCGCTCGGGGCGCGGCGCACGCCCCCAGGCCAGCGTGGAGAGGAGGAGCAGCGAGGCGAGGACTGTCCGCGACGAGAGGGTGGAAGACCGCACGGCGGTGTCTTTTGCACGGGCCATTCCAGCGCGCCCGGCGGCTAAACCCGCGCAAGATCGTGGGGCGACCGCGCCCGGGGCTGACCAGAGCGGCCACCCTTTGACCGCCAGAGCCACCAGGGCGTAGACTCGCCCCGCATGCCTCGCTCGGTCGCGCTGTTCGTCGTGGGATGCGGACTCCTCGCGTGCTCGGCCACGGAGAGCCCGCTGGCTCCAGCGCCGCGCCTCGCGCTCCGCGCGACGAGCGACCGCGAGGTGGAGCTCACCTCGGGTCGGGCGCGCCTGCGCCTCGCGGTGGCGAGCACCCTCCTCGACCGCATCGAGGCCGACCTTCGACCGGGTTCGACCTCGGAGGCGCTCGTCACGATTCAGCACGGGGAGGACGGCGGGGCCACGCTGCTCCGGGTGGAAGGCGACCGCACCCCCGCGCCGCTCCTCCGCGCCCAGCGCGGCGAGGAGCTCGGCCGTGCGGTCTTCGCCCCGGGAGGCGAGCGCTTCGCCGTCGTGCGACGCCTGGCTCCGCACCGGGCGCGACGGGACGAGCCGCTCGCGTGGCCGGGAGAGCTCTGGCTCGGCGACCTCTCCGGTCGGCTCCGGCGCGTGGCCTCGGGCGACCTGGCGGAGGTCCTCGGCTGGCTCGACGACGACACGCTCGTCGTGACCCGTAGGCCTCCCGGCGACCTCCCCGAGGCGCGCCCCGCGCGCGTCGACCTGCGTCTCGGCACCGTGGAGGAGCTCCCCGGCTTCGAGCCCCGAGGGCACGTCTACAGCGCGGCGCTCGTCGAGGGCGCGCTCGCCTACGTGCGCACCGACGAGCGGGTCGTGAGCGGCCCGGCCCCCACGCAGCGCCTGGAGCTCCGGCTGCTCGACCTGCACCACGGAACGGACCGCCTCGTCGCAGAGGAGCGCGGCGCGTTGCCGATCGAGCTCTCGGGTTCCGGCGACGAGCTGCGCTACGCCCTCGAAGGGCGCGGCACGGTCCGCATCGTGAACCTGAAGACCCGCGCCCAGCGCACGGAGCTCCGGCCCTCGCCGCAGCTCTTCCTCCCCCCCCGCGACGCCCTCTTCAACGTGCTCCCGATGCCCTACGTGCATCAGGTGTACGACGCGCCGCCGGGGTTCAACGGGAGCTGGGCCTGTGGCCCCACCTCCACCTTGATGATCATCCTGGCCCACGGGCTGCTCGCGCCGGACCCGGTGACGGTCAACGAGCCCTCGGCGCACACGAGCGAGTACGGGGTCTACCTCGCGCGCAAGTACACCTTCAACGGCACGACCTTCGACCGACAGCAAAACGACGCGAGCGGCAAGCCGGCCTGGGGCGCGTACGGCTGGGGGACCAAGGGGGGCGAGGCGTGGGCCTACCTCCTGCAAGACTACGCGACGAAGCACGGGCTCAAGACGACGTTTGCCGGAAGCACCTCGTTCAACGCCATCAAGGCGCACCTGGACGCGGGAAGGCAGGTGGTGCTCTCGACCGCGCTCACCGGGGCCGGTCACCTCATCGCGGTTCGCGGCTACACCGAGAGCGGCGCGCTGGTCGTGAACGATCCCTACGGGAACAAGAACCTCGGCACCTATCCCAACTACAATGGAGGCGAGGTCACCTACGCCTGGTCGCAGATGGGCGTGAAGTGGCACGTGGCCATCGAAGGGACGACCGCGCCGCCTCCACCGCCGCCCGAGAAGCCCGCGCTGAAGGCCACTCTCCTCGAGAAGCGCGGGCCCGCGCAGCTCGCCGCGGGCGCCACCGGGCAGGTCACCGTCACCTACCGCAACGACGGCGCGAGCGCGTGGGACGCCCGAACCTTCCTCGGCACCTCCGAGCCGCGGGACCGGCAGAGCGTCTTCTACAGCCCCTCCTGGCCCTCACAGGGGCGCGTCGCCCCCACCGGCGTCGTCGCGCCCGGCGGCACCGCGACCATCACCTTCACCGTGACCGCGCCGAACTCGTGCGGCACGCGAACCTACGCCGAGCACTTCAACCTGGTGCAGGACGGCGTGGCCTGGTTCTCGGACCCGGGGCAAGGCGGACCGGCCGACGGAGCGCTCGAGCTGGCGCTGCAGGTGACTCCGGTGGACGCCGACGGCGACAACGTCCCCGCCTGCCGCGATTGCGACGACACGAACCCGAGCGACACCCGCGAATGCGAGAAGCCGGCCCCCGTCGGCACGCCCCCCGTCGGCGCGCCTCCCGCGGGGGGTCTGCGCCCCGAGGAGCCCTGGCCGACCGATCCCACGGCGCCCTCCGGCCAGCCCGACAAGCTTCACGGCGGGTGCGCGGTAGGAGGTGCTGCCGATCGCGCCGGGCCAGCCGCCCTCCTGCTCGCCCTGGCGAGCCTGCTCCACCTCGGCCGCGCGACGCGACGCCGCGAAGTTCGCCGAACGCCTCGCCGCACACGCTGAGGGCCGTGGCGGGGGCCCAACCGGCCCTCCCCCTTTCCCCTGGAAAACACGGCACCCTGATGGTACGAGGGGGCTTCTACTCGAGCTCCTGCGGACCGCCATGGCCTGGTACCGGGACGGCATCATCTGGTTTGCCCACCGCCAAGAGCTGGCGAACGAGGCACCCAACCTGAAGATCGGTGCGCTCTGTTTCCAGACCGAGCAGCCCGACGCGATCCCGGCGCTTCGTGGCCACCTGCGCTTCGAGGTGATCGTCGAAACGAGGCGCCTCGGGCCCTTCGACGGCGAGGTGGTCCACAAGGCGGGACAGCTCGTGGGGCTTCAGGTGGCCGCCGACGTGGCGTCGGCGCTCCGCCGCCTGGCGGACCAACTCACGGGAGTGGCGCCGGGACCTCAGGAATCGGGCACCTTCCCCATCGTGAGCGCGAACGACTCCACCCCCGGAGCCGCCGCGCGCGACCCGGGACACGCCCCGGCCGATCGCACGCCCACGGGTGCCGTGGAGCGTCTGTCCGCCCCGACGGGCGCGGTCGAGGTGGCCTCGGGGCAAGCGCTCTGGAGCGGCACGCTCGATCGCGTTCCTCCGTCGGGGGAGTTCCCCGCGCTCGGCGCCATTCCGCCCCTCAAGGGTCAGCTCGCGGGACGCCTCGGCCTGGGTGCGCTCGCGGGTCTGGTGGACTCGCATCCGCCCCAGCCGCCGCCGGAACGCGCCTCGCTCGTGCACCTGATGCGCTACCTGGCCCACTCCCGCGCGCGCGGCAAGCTCACGGTGCGCGGAGAGGTCTTCACCAAGACGGTCTGGTTCCGCAACGGCGTGCCGATGAAGGTGACCGTCTCGCCGGTGAAGGAGGACGAGCAGCTCGGGCAAATCCTGCTCAAGGCCAAGCTGGTCACGCCGAACAAGCTCGCGGACGTGATGCGCTGGGCCCGCACGAACCGCACCCAGCTCGGGCAGGCCATGGTGGACTCGGGGGTCCTCGACAGCGCGCGGCTGAACCACGCCCTCGCGCACCAGACCTACCGGCGCCTGCAGGATCTCTTCGGCTGGAGCGGCGCGACCTTCGATTTCACCGCCGGGGTGCTGCCGCAGGGCGAGCACCATCCCGTCTCGGTGCCTCGCCTGATGGTCGAGCTGGCCCAGGAGATCCTGCGCAGCGCGCGGCTCGAGGACCTCCAGGTGCTCCTCGAGCCGTACAACGATCGCTACCCCCTGCTGCGCGCCGACGCGGCGGAGGAGCTCAAGCTCCTCGTGCCCGACGACAAGACGCGCCGCATCGCCCACACCATCTTCGATGGCCTGCGACCCCTGCGACAGGCCATCACGGTGAGCGTCCTCGGCCGCCCCAAGACGATGCGCGTCGTGCACCTGCTCATCGCCGGGGGAGCCCTCGACCTGCCGCTCGACCCGCACACGGGCGGGCCGCCCACCGCGCAGTCGGTCCAGGAGCGCCTGAGCGCCGTGGAGGTGCAGGACGCCTTTCAGCGCCTCGGCGTGACCTACACCGCCGACCCGGACACGCTGATCCCCGCCTACCATCGGCGTATGGCGGACCATCAACCGGGCTCGCCAGCCCACCAGGCCAACCCGACGGCCTCGGCCAAGATCCAGCAGCTCGTGGACGAGGCGATGCTCCTCCTCTCCACGCCATCCGCCCGCCAGAAGTACCGGCAGCGCATCCCGGGCAAGGAGAAGCTCGCGCTCTTCACCCAGCTCGTCCAGGAAGAGCACGAGCTCGCCGCGCTGATGGGACAGACCGAAAGGGCCGCCCGCCTGAAGCTGGTCCTCGAGGAGCTGGCGACCTGAGGAGCGCGGGCCGCTTGACGGCGCAAAGAGCGTGCCTACGTTGGTCCTGAGGCTCGGGGGACGACGACGATCCCTGGGGCGATGGAGGATCGTATGAGACTGGACCGTCTGACGGTGAAGTCCAAGGACGCCTTGACGTCGGCCGAAGCGCTGGCGCGGCGGCTCGCGCACCAGGAAGTCACCAGCCTGCATGTGCTCGGCGCGCTGCTCGACCAGCAGGACGGCCTGACGGCCCCGCTGCTCGAGAAGACCGGGATCGGGCTCGGGCCCCTCAAGGCCGACCTCGAACGCATGCTGCAGAGTCGTCCGAAGGTCACGGGGGCCGCAGAGGCCTACCTGGGCCGCGACCTGAAGGAAGTGCTGGACGGCGCCTTCGGCCACGCCGACGCGCTCAAGGACGACTACGTCTCGACCGAGCACTTCCTGCTGAGCATGGCCGACCGGCCCAAGACCGAGGCGGGGCGGCTCCTCGTCGAGTACGGCGTCACGCCGGACCTCCTCCGCGCGGCGCTCGTGGACGTGCGCGGCGAGCACCGCGTGAGCGACCCCGACCCCGAGGGGAAGTACCAGGCGCTCGAACGCTACTGCATCGACCTCACCGAGCGGGCGCGCAAGGGGAAGCTCGATCCGGTGATCGGCCGCGACGAGGAGATTCGCCGCGCGATGCAGGTCCTGGCCCGGCGCACGAAGAACAACCCGGTACTGATCGGCGAGCCCGGAGTGGGCAAGACGGCCATCGTCGAGGGGATCGCCCAGCGCATCAACGCGGGGGACGTGCCGGAGAGCCTGCGCGACAAGCGCGTGCTGGGGCTCGACCTCGGCGCGCTCGTCGCGGGGGCCAAGTACCGCGGCGAGTTCGAGGATCGGCTGAAGGCCGTGCTCAAGGAGATCACCAGCGCCGAGGGGCAGGTCGTCCTCTTCATCGACGAGCTCCACACGCTGGTGGGCGCGGGGGCTGCCGAGGGGGCGCAGGACGCGGCGAACATGCTCAAGCCGGCGCTGGCCCGCGGGGAGCTGCGCTGCATCGGCGCCACGACGCTCGACGAGTACCGCAAGCACGTCGAGAAGGACAAGGCGCTCGAGCGCCGCTTCCAGCCGGTCTACGTGGGCGAGCCCTCGGTGGAGGACACGCTGTCGATCCTGCGCGGCCTCAAGGAGAAGTACGAGGTCCACCACGGCATTCGCATCCAGGACGCCGCTCTCGTGGCCGCGGCGCGGCTGTCGCACCGCTACATCGCGGACCGCTTTCTCCCCGACAAGGCCATCGACCTGGTGGACGAGGCGGCGAGCCGCCTCAAGATGGAGATCGAGAGCACCCCGGCCGAGATCGACGACCTGCAGCGACAGCTCACGCGGGTGCAGATCGAGCTGCAGGCCATGCGCATCGAGAAGACCAAGGAGGCGAAGGAGCGCGCCAAGCTCCTCGAGGCGGAGGTGGCCGAACGCGAGGAGGAGGTCGCCGCCATGCGGGCGCGCTGGCAAGAGCAGCGCAACCTCGTGCAGCAGATCAAGGAGCTCAAGGCCCGCGAGGACGGCATGAAGACCGAGGTGGAGCAGGCGCAGCGGCGCGGAGACCTGCAGCGCGCGGCGGAGCTCACCTACGGCCGCATCCCCGAGGTATTGAAGGAGCAGGAGAAGTTCAAGGCTCGCCTCGCGGCCAGTCAGCAGCAAGGCTCCTACCTGCGGGAGGAGGTCACCGACGAGGACATCGCGCTCGTGGTGGCGCGCTGGACCGGCATCCCCGTGGCGAAGATGCTCGAAGGGGAAAGCGAGCGATTGCTCCACATGGAGGACCGCCTGCGCCAGCGCGTCGTTGGCCAGGACGCGGCGCTCAGCCGGGTGGCCAAGGCGATCCGCATCGCCCGCGCCGGCCTGCAGGACCCGAATCGACCGATCGGGTCCTTCCTCTTTCTCGGACCGACGGGGGTGGGCAAGACCGAGCTCGCCCGCGCGCTGGCCGAGTTCCTCTTCGACGACGAGCACAACCTGGTGCGCCTCGACATGAGCGAGTACATGGAGAAGCACACGGTGAGTCGGCTCATCGGCGCTCCTCCGGGCTACATCGGCTACGACGAGGGGGGACAGCTCACCGAGGCGGTGCGGCGGCGGCCGTACAGCGTGGTTCTCCTCGACGAAATGGAGAAGGCGCACGCCGACGTGTTCAACGTGCTCCTGCAGGTCATGGACGACGGACGACTCACCGACGGCCACGGGCGGACGGTGGACTTCCGCAACACGATCCTGATCATGACCTCCAACGTGGGGAGTCAGCACATCCTGGAGCTCGAGGACAAGGCGGTGATGGAGCGGCGGGTCCACGAGGCGCTGCGCGCGACGTTCCGCCCGGAGTTCCTGAACCGCATCGACGGCACGCTCGTCTTCAGCCGCCTCGACCAGCGCGGCATCCGTGGCATCGTCGACATCCAGCTGCGGCTGATGTCCAGGCTCCTGGCGCAGCGCGAGCTGACGCTCGAGCTCACCGAGGCGGCGAAGGACTATCTCGCGGAGGTGGGGTTCGATCCAGCCTTCGGCGCGCGGCCGCTGAAGCGCGCCCTGCGGGAGCGCGTCACCGAGCCGCTCTCGGAGCGGATCATCTCGGGCGAGGTGCGCCCAGGGGATCGAGTGGTAGTCGACCGGGAGGGGGAGCTGCTAACCTTCACGGCCGTCACACCAGCGGCAGCCTGATCCGCAGGGCCGCCCGGGAGCGCGGCACATGGAGTTCGTCGACTACTACAAGGTCCTGGGGGTCAAGCGCAACGCGCCCCCCGAGGAGATCTCCAAGGCCTACAAGCGACTCGCGCGCACGTACCACCCCGATCTGAACAAGGCCGGCGACGCGGAGTCCAAGTTCAAGCAGGTCAACGAAGCCTACGAGGTGCTGAAGGACCCCGAGAAGCGCAAGCGCTACGACCTCCTCGGATCGAACTGGAAGCACGGTGCGCCCTTCGAGCCGCCGCCGGACTTCCGCAACGGCGGGGCGCAGTGGGACGTGCGCGGCGCGCCGGGGGGTTTCGGCGGAGCCGACTTCTCGGACTTCTTCGAAACACTCTTCGGCGGACGCCCACGGCGAGGGCGACGCGGGCCACGCCTCGAGGATCTCTTCGGAGGCGGAGGGGGCGAGGAGGTGCCAGAAGCCCGACCAGGCCAGGACATCGAGAGCACCGTCACCGTCGAGCTCGAGGACGCCTTCCACGGCGCCAAACGATCGATCGAGCTGACCGGACCCACCGGCCGCAAGCGCTACGAGGTGAAGATCCCGAAGGGCATCCGCGACGGGGAAAGGATCCGCCTCGCGGGGCAAGGGCTCGGCGGCGGACGGGAGACGCGTGGCGACCTCTACCTGACGATCAAGATCGCGCCGCACGAGCGCTTTCGCGTGGAGGGGGACGACCTGGTGGTGGAGACGCCGGTCGACGCCTGGGACGCGGCCCTCGGCGGCAAGGTGGCGGTCTCCACGCTCGACGGCGAGGTGCAAATGAGTCTCCCGGCCGGGCAGGCCTCGGGGGTGCGCCTGCGGCTCCGCGGCAAGGGCCTGCCGAAGCGCGACGGCACGCACGGCGACCTCTACGCGCAGATCAAGATCGTCGTCCCTCGCAGCCTCTCCGACGAGCAGCGGCGCCTCTTCGAGAAGCTGCGCGATCAGGCGGCGAAGCAGCGCGCGTAGCGCCTCGCACGTGGGCGTCCGGTGCGCCATCGCCCGGGGCCCCCCGAGGTGCCGATCCCCCGCGGCTGTCTGCTATGATGGTGGGCCAAGGCGAGGGCGGATGACCAACGGCAACGGCGACGACGACATTCGCGGGCTCAGGGAGCGTCTCGGCGTATCTCCCAAGCCGCCGACCGAAACGCAGAGCGGCCAGTCTCCCGCGGCCCGGCCAGAGGGAGCCCCGGCGAGTCGACCCAAGACGCGCGAGGTGACGAGCGGGACCGTCGGGCGTTCGAGCGCCGAAGCTGCGTCGGACAAGGCGGACGCGGAGACCACCGCCAAGCCGGGCCAGCGAGGGGACGCGACCGGCCGGCGCGGCGGCGACGCGGCGGCGCGTGGCGGCGGGCGGGCAGACGCGACGGGTCGCACCGGCGGCCTGCGCACGGGACGCAGCAGCAGCAAGGGTCCCCCCACGATCAAGGGGGCGAGCCCGCTCGGCCTCCCGGGCGGAGCGCGACCGATCCTCGCCCCATCCGCCGCGAGAGCCACCGGAGGAGGCGCGGGCTCTCTCGAGTCGGGGCGTGCTCCGATCGAGGACGTGGCGCCCACCGAAGACGACGTGCTGAGCCTTTCGCTGACCGGCGCCGAGGAGATCGAGCTCCTCGAAGGGGAGGATCTGCTCGAGGAGGTGAGCATCGTCTCGGGCGACCGACTGGCGCCCCGACCGAGAGTGATACTGCGGCGCGAGCAGCGCGTCCCCACCCCCGCGCCGCGGGCCACGGAACCTGCGCTCGTCGAGGCGGCGCGCCTCGAGCTGACGCGGCGCTTCTTCCTGGCTGAAGCGGTCTCGCTGGCCGAGGCGCAACCGGAGCACGCCGGGCTCATGTGGATCGAGGCGGCGGCGGCGGCCGAGCGCGCCGGCGCGGAGGGACCGCTCGTGCTCTCGCACCTGCGCGCGGCGCTCGAGCTCCGGCCGGATAGCCCGTGGCTCGTACCGCTCGTGCGCCGGGCCATGCTCCGGCTGGGAGAGGTGGACGAGGCCTTCGAGCTCTGCGAACGCGAGGCCGCCCTCGGCGGAGAGGCCCAGACGCGCGTCGCGGTGCTCCAGGAAGCGGCGGCCCTCCTGCGGTACCGGCGCCACGACGCGCGCAGCGCCCTCGCGCTGGTGGAGCGGGCTCTCGAGCTGGACCCGGGATCCGCCCCCTTGCTCTCGAGCGCCGCGGCACTCCACCTGGAGCTCGCGCACTTCGAGGAAGCCGCGCTGCGGCTCGAGCAGTTTGCGGAGGTGCTCTCCTCCGCCGAGGAACGCGCGCTCTACCTCTACCAGGCGGGCAGCGTGCGCGAGGCGCGGCTGAGCCAGCGCGCCCAGGCCGAAGCTACCTACGCGCGAGCCGTCGAGGCCGACCCTACCAACGTACCGGCGCTCCTCGCGCTGGTTAGCCTCCACGAGCGTGCCGACGCCGCGGCCCCCACCTGCCTCGCCGTCGAACGCCTCGCCGCGCAGGTCTCCGACGCGACGCTCGAGGGGAGACTGCTGCTGCGCGCCGGAGCGCTGCACGTCGAGAGAACCGGCGACCTCGAGGCCGCCGCCAAGGATCTCGCCCGCGCCACGCGCACGCTCCCCGACGACCCGGCCGCGGTCCAGCGGCTGACCTACGTCTACGAGGCGAAGGGGCGGCTCGGCGACCAGGTGGCCGCGCTTCGGCACCTCGTCGGACTGGTCACCGACCCGCAGGGCCGGGCGGCCTTGCTCACGCGCATCGGATGGCTGCTGGAGAGCCGCGCGCACGACGTGGATGGCGCGATCGCGGCCTACGGCGAGGCCCTCGCCGCGGTGCCGACCTACCTCCCTGCCCTGCAGGCGCTCGGCGCGCTCCACCGCTTCCGCGGCGACTGGGAGGCGCTCCTCGCGATCCACGCCCCCGAGACCGAGGGCACGGCGTCGGCCGAGGCCCGCGCCGTTCGCTGCGTCGAGCTGGCGGAGATCCTGACCCAGCGCCTAGCACGACCGGAAGAGGCGCTCACCTACTACCGACGCGCGCTCGAGCTCCATCCGACGCTCCACCTCGCGGCGTGGGGCCTCATCCGGCTCCTCCGCGAGCTCGGCCGGTACGACGACCTCGCCGAGCTCCTCGAGCAGCGCGTCGAGCTCAGCACCGACCCCAAGTCGCGGCACCACCTGCTGCTCGAGCTGGCCCAACTCCAGGCCGGACCCTTGCAGGCCCTCGACCGGGCGATCGAAACGCTCGAACGCGCTCGCGGTCTCGAGCAGACGCGGACGGCCGCGCTGCGGCTCGTTCCTCTCTACGAGAAGGCGGGCCGGGCCGTCGACCTCGTGGCGCTTCTGCTCGCGCAGGCCGACGACACGACCGACGCGACCGAGGCCCAATCCCGACGCCTGCGCGCAGCGGACCTGCTCGAGATGGTTCTGGAGGAGCCCGACCGGGCCCTGCGCATCTACCGGGACGTCCTGACGCAGGACCCACGCAACGTGGCCGCCATCCGCGCCGCGGGGCGTATCTACTACCGGCTGGGCCGCTGGCAGGAGCTCATCGACCTCCATCGCCACGAGCTCGAGACGGACCCCGATCGGCGCGATGCGGGGGCGATCCTGTGCCGCATCGGGCGCATCTATCAGGAGCACCTCGGGCAGGCTCCCGCCGCGGTCGAGGCCTACACGCGCGCGCTCGCCCACGATCCGGGGCTCATGCCGGCGCTCTCTGCCGTCGAGGCGCTGGTGCGGTCGGCGGGGCAGTGGCGCGAGCTCGTGGAGGTGCTGCGCCGCTACGCCGTCGCCTCGACGGACCCGCTCTCCGCGGCGGACGCCCTCTGCCGCGCGGCCGAGGTGGCCGAGCTCCATCTGGAGGATCTGACGCAAGCGACGCAGCTCTATCGTGAGGCCGCCCAGCGCTATCCGGAGATGGCGAGCCCGCACCAAGGACTCCTCCGCATCTACCGCCGGCAGGAGCGGTGGGACGAGCTGGCGCAGCACCTCGTCGAGCAGGCCGCACGAACCCGCGGCACCGAGGAGAGGGCGCACCTCCAGCTGGAGCTGGCGCGCGTTCGGGAGCTCTACCTTCACGAGCCCCCCGACCTCGGCCTGTATTCGACCGTGGCGCAGGTCCTCGGCAGCGCGCGCCTCTCCGCCGATCTGACGCGCGTCCGGCGCACCCTGCACGCCGACGACCTCGCCGCGTGGCTGGGTGCTCTCGGGCGCGCGGCGAACGACGACGGCCTCGCGGTGGCGCTGCTCCTGGAGGCGGCGCAGCTGCTGGAGTTCGGCGAGGGGCAACCTGCCGACGCGCTCCACGCCGCGCTGGCGGCGCACGATCGCCGCCCGAACGACACGGCCACGCTGTGGGCGCTCGAGCGGCTGCTCTGGCGTGCGGGGCGCCACGCCGACCTCGCGGCCGTCCTCATCGACCAGGCCACCCTAGAGCTCGACCCGGTGGTTCGCACGCAGCGGCTGGTCTCGGCCGCCTCGGCGTACGTGGTGGCGAAGCAGCCGGAGGCCGCCGCGCGCGTCGCACGGGAGTGCCTGCGGCTTGACGACCAGTCGGTCCCCGCCCTCCGCCTCCTCGCGGAGCTCGCCGAGGAGCAGTCCAACTGGCCCGAGCTCGCCACGGTCTGCGACCAGCTCGCCAAGGCCAGCGCGAGCGGCGAGAACCGCACGAGCTGCGCCCTCCGGGCGGCCGACCTCTGGGCCGAGCGCCTGGGCGACACGGCCCGCGCCCTGGCCAGCCTGGCCCAGCCCCTCTCCGAGCAGCCGGGCCACGCGGAGGCCTTCGGCCGCGCCGAGCGGCTCCTCCGACTGCGACAGGACTACGCGGAGCTCTCGCGCCTCTACATTCGCCGTATTCGCGCCACGCCCGAGGCCGGCGAGAGAGCCGAGCTCTTACGACTGCACGCGCGCATCCTGCGCGACGACCTGGACGACCCCACGCGCGCGATCAACGAGCTCATCGAGTACCTGGCCCTCTGCCCGGAAGACGTGGGGGCGCTGTCGGACCTCGCGGACCTGCATTGCGCCACGCAGCGCTGGTCCGACGCGACGGTCGTGCTCGAGCGGCTGGCCAAGGTCGCGACCGAGACCCACCAGCGCCACACGGCGCGGCTGCGGCAAGCGGAGGTCTGGCTCCGACACCTCCACGACGTGAAGACGGCTCGGCGCGTGCTCGAACAGGCCATCGAGGAGCAGCCGCAGGACCTCGGCGCGAAGCGGCTCATGGTCGAGCTGGCCACCGTCTCGGGTCAGTGGGACGAGGCGCGCGCGCTCCTCGAACAGGTGGCCGCCGACGACGACTCCAGCGTGCAGGTCTGGGCCATGTCCCAGCTCGCCGAGGTGGCCCGCAGCGGTCTCCGCGACGACGACCTCCGTCGCCAGTACGAGACCGAGGCGCTGGCACAGGCGGCCATGCAGCCCGCGGCCCTCGCCGAGCTGCTCCAGGCCTACCGGGCCCGCGACGAGCTCTCCCGCATCGTGGAGCTCGGGGAGTCGCTGCTCAAGAACACCACGCGCCCCTCGGTCGCCCTGCCGTTGCGGGTCGTCGTGGCTCGCTTGCTTCTCGAACACACGCGCCAGCCGGCGCGGGCGCTCGAGTACCTCCGCGAGACGCTTCACGCGGAACCGCACCACGAGGAGGCTCAGCTCCTCTACGGTCAGGCTCTCGCCGCGCAAGGCGAGTCCGAAAACGCCGTGGCCGTCTTCCGCAAACTCTTGCAGCGCGACCCGGGACGCCTCGAGGCCTATCGGGGCCTCGTCGCCGCCCAGAACGCGCTCGGCAACGCGGAGCTCGCGGCGAGCGCCGGGTCCCTGCTCGACTTCTTCGGTGCCGCGGGCCCCGAGGAGGCGCTGCACGCCCGCTCCCTCGAAGGGGCGGTCCTCCCGCCGGGGGCGCTCGACGTGGCCCGCATCGCGCTACCCTCCGAGCTCCGCGCGGTGCGTGAGGTCCTCGAGCTGCTCGCGCCGCACCTGGGTCCCCTCTACGCGCCACCTGCGGGACGCCCCCTCGCGTCGACCCACCCGGCGGTCGCTGCTGCGACGCGGCTCGCGACCTGCCTTGGCGTCGGCCCGGTCGCCGTAAGCGTCGGGAGCGGCCCGGGCGCCGCGGTCACCGTGGGCCAGCAGCCGGTCGCCGTGCGCCTGGCCCCCGCGCTCGTCGACGCCCACAGCGAACCGGCCTACCGCTTCTGGGTCGGCCGCGCGCTGGCGAGCGCCGCGACCGCTGGCGCGCTCCTCGAGCAGCTGCGCGACCCCGACCTCTCCACGCTGCTCGACGCCGCGTTGAACCCGCGCCCCGACGACGAGGAGGTGCAGCAGCTCCGCAAGCAGCTCCACCGCCACCTGCCCCGGAAGGTGCGCAAGCAGCTCGAGGACACGCCTCGACCCGGTCTCACCTCCGGTACCTGGGCCAGCTACCGCGCCGCGGAGCGCCAACGCGCCGACCTGGTCGGCCTGCTCCTCTGCCGGAGCCCCAAGGTCGCCGTCGAGGAGCTCGCCCGCGCCGCCGGGCTCGCCGCGGCCGACGTGACGCAGAACCCCACCCTGGCGCGCCTCATGCTCTTCGCCGTCTCCGACGACTTCGCGCGCCTCTACCGCGGCCTGTGGACCACCCCCGCCTTCGCGTGAGCTGGCCCCGTTCCCCGAGGGGTTCGGTCGGGCTCGCGTCCTCGCTCGCGCTCCTCGTCGCGCTCACCTCCACGGGCTGCCGCCCCCGCGGCCCGGCCTCGCGGGCCTGCGCCGAGTTCCCCCCCTGCCCGGCCGTCGCGCCCGCTCCGCCGGTGCTCCCCTTCGAGCGCCCCGAGCACCTCGTCCCGGAGCACTGGCTGACGCGCGTGTCTGCGCCCGAGCTCGCGCTCCTCGATCCCGCTCACCTCGAGGCGCACAACCGTCGCGTCGAGCAGCTCTCGAAGGGGGGCTGGCCCCTCGGCCGCTGGGACCTCCTCTCCCCCGCGCTCCCCCCGCGCGACCTCGCCCGCTACTTTCCGGAGCAGTGGCGTCGCCTCGCCGAGGCCATCGCCGCCGGCCGCCGCGTGCAGGCGGACGGACGACCTCCTCGGGCCGCGCTCCTCGAGGAGCTGCGCGCGGAGCTCGCGTCCGCCGAGCCCACAGACGAGCTGCGCGTGGCTTTCCGCAGCAGCCCCCTTCGCTGCTACCCGACGGCCGAGCCGCTCTACGAGAAGGCCGGGGACACGGACTTCGATCAGCTTCAGTGCGCCCAGCTCCGCTTCGGCGAGCCGGTGCGCGTCTTCCGCCGCGGCCGCCGCTTCGTCTACGCCTGGTCCACCTACGCCGAGGGATGGGTCGACCCCACCGCGCTCACCCCGCCCCTCGGACGAGACCAGCTCGAGCAGTACCTCCGCCCCCGCGAGCGCGCCGTGGTCCACGAAGACCGGACGGCGGTCTTCTCGGCAGGTTCCTCCCCGGTCCTGCTCGGCGCAGCGGGCCTCGGTCTCTCGCTGCCGCTCCTCGGTACCGAGGCGCAGCAGCTACGCGTCCTCGCCCCGGCGCCCTCCGGCCTCGTCGAGGCGCACCTCCCGGCGCGCGCCGCGAGCGCCGAGCTGCCCCCCTTCTCGCGCGCGGCACTCTACCGGGCCGCCTTCCGCTTGCTGCACACGCCCTACGGCTGGGGCGGCACCGGTAACCACCGCGACTGCTCGCGCCTCCTCATGGACCTCTTCGCCACCTTCGGCCTGCGTCTGCCGCGCAACTCGCGCCAGCAGGCGCTGAGCGGGCCACGGCAGATCGACGTGGCGCGGCTCGACCCCGCCGCCAAGGTCGCCGCGATCGAGGCCGCGAACGAGCGCGGGGTGGTGCTGCTCTACCTCCCCGGGCACATCATGCTCTACCTCGGCAGGGAGGGCGGCGAGCTCTTCGCCTTCCACCAGTTCTCCGGGTACCTGGTCCCCTGCCCGGGCGGGGGCGAGACGATGGTTCGCGTGAACCGCGCCGCGGTGACCTCGCTCAGCCTCGGCCGGGGGGGTTCGCGACGGAGCTTTCTAGAACGCATCACCCGATTGGTCGTCTTCGGGGGCCTGCCGAGCGCCACGGTGCAACCATCGCAGGCCAGGCTCGTGCCGCGGCCCGGGCCGGGTGCCTCGTGGGTTCGGTGACTCCTCCCCTCCCCGGGTCGGGTCGCCCAGCGGGCCTCCTGCTCGTCGGGGTGGCCCTGCTCATGATGGGATCGGTGCTGCTCCTCATCTACAGCGCGCGACCGGGGCTCCCCGCGGTGCTCTGGTTCGGCCCCGAGATCTACTTCCTCGCCGTGGGAGCGAGCGTGCTGGCGCGGACCGGCTTCGGTCGGCGGCACGGAGGGCGGGCGCTGACCTTCCTGCTGGTCGTGAGCGGCAGCGGCCTCGTCGCGGCGCCGCTCCTGGCCTTCATGCGGAGGCTACCCGTCTCGGTCGCGGTGCTCGCCGCGCTGACCTGCCTGGGCGTGGTCCTGGCCGCGGCGGCGGTGCGTCGCCCCTTCGAACGCCTCGCCGCCGGCTATTTCCACGAGGGCTCGAGCTGGCCCACTCTGCTTCCTGCCCTGCTGATCAGCCTCGGGTACACCGCCCTGGTCGCCCTGGCGCTGGGCGGCGGCAATCGATAGCTTCGCCGCTCAGCGGGTCACAGCGGGAAACCGTCGAGCACCGGCAGCGGGTCCGTGCCCCGATAGCGCCCGTGCGCGTCGCGCGAGACCCGGCACGCCGCCGCCTCGGGGTCGTGCGCGAAGAGGAGCTGCGCGCCACGCTCCGCCGCGCGCGCCAGGAGCGCCGCCTTCTCGTCGATCACCAGCTCGGCATGGCGGTCGTAGCCCATCGTCACCGGCAGGTGGACCCACGGCAGCCCCGGGATCAGATCCCCGCAAAAGATCGCCGTCCCCGCGGGGGTTGAGAGCTCCGTGAGGAGCAGGCCCGGCGTGTGCCCGTCGGAGAGCGTGAAGCTGAACTCGGGACCCAGCAGCCCGCCGAAGTCCGCGTCGAGGAGGACCAGCCGGCCGCTCGCCTCGAGGAGCCCCGGTAGCTCGGGGATGAACGACGCGCGATCGCGGGCGTGCGGCGCCACCGCCCGCTCCCAGGCCCTCCGCCCGACGGCGAAGCGCGCCCGCGGGAAGACCAGCTCGAAGGGGGCGTCAGGCCTCCACGCGCTCAGCAATCCTCCCGCGTGATCGAAGTGCAGGTGCGACAGCACCACGAGGTCGATCGCCTCGGGCTCCACTCCACGGGCCGCGAGGCTCGCGAGCAGCTCGTGGCGGGTCCCCTCCACGCCGAACCGGTCGCGCAGCTTCGGCTCGAAGAAGAGGCCGATCCCCGTCTCGAGCAGGATCCGTTCGTCGCGCTCCTCGTCGTGGATGAGGAAGCCTCGGCACGCGAGCGGCAACCGGTGCCGCGCATCCGGCGCGATCCAGCCCTCCCAGACCGGCCGCGGCACGTTGCCGAACATCGCCCCACCGTCGAGACGTTGCCGATTGCCTTCGATGCTGTAGATCCGATAACGCATGGCCCCACTCACAGGCTCACCTCGCCCCCGGGTTCGAGCACGGCCCAGGCGCCGCGCACGTCGGCGCCGCACAGGCTGAGCCACCGGAACAGCTCCTCCGTGGCCGCCGCGAGCTGCGCCCGGCCTCCGACCTCGACCGGGTAGTAGATGCACCCCGCGAGCCGCGTCGAGGCCGGCGTGAGCTTCGTCGCCAGACCGTCCTTGATGGGGGTCACCATCGGACGCGACACCTCCCCGGCGAGACCAGCGCCGCAGAGCAGATCCTCGAGCTCGAGGGTCTGCCCGGCGGCGTTGAAGACGTAGCTCTCGCCCGGCCGCCCGAGTCGCAGCTCGAAGCATCGCGTCTCGGCCAGATCCAGGTCCCAGACGGAGATCGGGACCAGCCGGCCGAGGCTGACGAGGTTGTTCGCGTCCACCGGGCCGTTGATGCGGGGGAAGTCCTCGGCCGTCGCCGCGCGCAGGAGGTACTCGCTCGCGGGCTTGCCTCGTCCGGTAGGCTTGTAGCGGCCGTTCCGCAGCACATCGCGGCAGCCCTGCCGGAGCGCCTCCTCGGACGCCGCGAGCGGCTCGGCCTTTCGACGCGCGATGCACGCGTCGAGCGCCTGCGAGAGCGGCGTGGGGGCGGCCCCGACCTCCACACCCTCGACGCGCAGCACGCCGAAGGCCAGGTCAGAGCGAGGGACTCGATGACGGATCGTGATGGGGGTCATGCCCGGCAGAAGATACCAGGCGGCCCAGGAGGCGGCTAGAGCGCCCCCACGACAAACGGGTCTGACCGCGGACCGTCGGTCAATGGTGCCTGGAGCGATGGTGGCACTAGCCACGGGTGGTGGGCGACGTCGTGCGGGCCCGCGTTGGGCCGAGGGGCGAGACGTCATGGGGGGCAGCGCGAGCGGCGGTGGGCGCACGCGAAGGGGAGAGCGAAAGCGCAGGCGGCGGTGGGCGCACGCGGGGAGCGGGGGTGGATCGGTGCGGCGGGGAGGGGGTGTTTGTGTTGTTCGTGCAAAGACATCGCTTGACGTCAGACCAGCGCTTTGCTATTATTGGCCTTATTCATGCTGGCACACAAACATAAATCCTCCTCGGGAGATGGCCCCTCTTCGGGCGCGCGTGTTCCGGCGGGTTCTGCGAAGCAGCTTCCATTGCCGATGCGGGAGGCGAAGGGCTGGGGCGGGAAGCGGAAGGGTGCGGGGCGGAAGAAGCAGCCGGGCAGCGGGCTGCCGCATCGGGCGCGGCCGCGGCTCGCGAGCCGGTTTCCGGTGCACGTGACGATGAAGGTCGTGTCAGACCTGCCCAACCTGCGCGCGAAGCCGCAGCTCCGGGTGATCGAGGGCGCAATTCGGGCGGCGCTCGGCCGCCACGGGCTCAATCTCGCCCACTACTCGATCCAGAAGAACCACCTCCACCTCATCACCGAGGCCAAAGACCGGGACGTCCTGATGAAGGGGCTCAGGGGCCTGGCGATTCGCCTCGCCCGGCGACTCAACGATAGCCTCGGGCGGCACAGGCGGGTCTTCGCCGACCGCTACCACCAGCGCATCCTGCGCACGCCCAGCGAGACAAGGCACGCCCTCAGCTACGTGCTCCAGAACCGACGGAAGCACTGCGTCGAGCGCGGCAAGTGGGTGCCCAGGCGCGAGCTCGACCCGTGCTCCTCGGCGCTCTATCTCAAGGGCGGCTGGAAGGACGTCGTGCCGGTGCCGCCCTCGGGAGAGCCTACGGTCGGCAAGCCACGAACCTGGCTCCTGCAAACGGGCTGGAAGCTCCGAGGGAGGCTGCGTACCGACGAAGTTCCAGGGCGCTGAGCGTCGAGAGGGCGGCGAAGTGGGGCCGCCTCAAGGCGCATGACCGATCATCGTGGATCACACCCGCGGCAGACGCCGTTACTTCACGCGCACCACGCGCAGCCGCGCCTTCGCCGCCGGCTCCACCTTGAGCTGCACCTGGAGCGTCTTCGCGTCCGCGCCGGCCTCGAGTCGCAGCAGCTCCGCACCGCCGGCACGCAGCTTGCCGTCGGCCGCCGCCACCCCTTGCACCTTCGGTCCCGTGAGCTGCTGCCCGTGAAAGACGGTGAAGAGGTTGCAGCCGCGCTGCCGCGTCGTCACCGGGTCCTTGGTGGTGGGCAGGAAGTTGAAGCGCGCGTCCCCGGAGAGGGGCTTGCCGTCCGTTCCCCGGTTCGATAGGGCCATCGCCGTCCAGAACTGGAGCACGAGCTCCTCGTAGCCCTTCGGGAAGCTCTGGTCCAGGTTGTCGTCGCCCAGCGCCGGGCGATCCATGTACGCGCGCAGCCACTTGATGCCGCCCCGGTCCTTCGGCGTGCCGTCGGCCTCCATCGCATCTCCGCCCGCCTGGTCGAAGAGGTAGCGGAGCAGCAGGTACCCCGCGCCACGCATGATGCCGTCCCCGGCGCCCGGAACGTAGCTCTTGAGCTCCGCGCTGGTCACGTTCGGGATCGCCACCTCGCCGATCGCCGCCAGCGTGGCCTGCACCACGTAGAAGTTCCCCGCCTGGTAGCCGCTCAGATCCTGCGCGAGGCCGCTCAGCCCCTCGGTGATGTAGGGGTTCTCCTTCTTGTCCGTCGTGCCGTTGAGGAGGTACTTCCGATAGAAGTAGATCGCGTGCTGGAACTCGTGCGCGATGGTCTCGAGCATCGCCGCGGCCGTGTTGTACGGCGGCTGGAGCGAGCTCGGCGGCGAGAGGTAGACCAGCTCGAGCCCGTTGCTCGTCGGGCAGCCGGCCACCTTGCCCGGATCGACCAGGTCGCAGGGAGAGACGTAGGCCACGGCCGAGGCGGTCACGAGCGGGCTCATGAGCACCGCGATGTGCCCGTCCCCGTTCACGTCCGACTCCTGGCCGAAGTAGATGCGCTCGCGCGGCACGATCACCTTCGCGAAGCCGTCGGCGAGCTGCTTGAGCGTCGCCTCGTCGATCGTCGCCGCGGGCTGCGTGGTGCGGTCGATCCAGAAGACCGCGACCTCGTCGACCCAGATCGCCTCGGCCTCGATCTCCTGGTTCCCCGTGGCGCCGCGGAGCTGGAACTTGCGCTTGTCTCCCTTGCGCGGGGGCGAACCGAAGGGCTTGTAGCTGGGCTTGCGCGCCATCGGCCCGCTCGCCGTGCTCAGCACCTCGTCGAGGCGGCGCGCGAAGTCGCAGCGCGGGGCCGGAGCCGCAGGGAGCGGAGGCGCAGGCGGCGCGGGCTGCATCGGCTTGGCGGTCGCGGCGTTCACCTCGTAGCTGTAGAGCTTGAGCGCCTCGCGGCTCGACGAGGTGAGGACGAGCAGGTACTCCGCCCCCGGGGCCGTCGGCAGCTGGCCGGCAATGGCTCCCTGGCCGTCGGCCACGAGCTCGCGGAATTCGCCCACCGCCATCGCGCCGCTCGGCGCGGCGTCAGCTCGTCCCCCGTCGCTGGCGCGGCCGTCGGCGGGCGGCGCTCCGTCGCTCGCGACCGCACCGTCCGGGGCCGCGGGGCTGCTGCTGCACGCAGCGAAGGCGAGTGCTCCAAGCCAGGTGATTCGTCTCACGGCGACGTCTCCTCGGGATGAAAGGCCCCCAGGGGGGTCGTCATACTCCGGAGGCGCCTTGGAGGTCCAGCCCCCTGAAAGGGGGTCGCGAAGGGGCGCGCCGGCTCAGCGCCAGGGGACCATGCGCGCCGCGCCGCCGAGGATCATGCCCCAGACGAACCAGTAGAGGGTGTAGATGAGTCCGATCACGCAGCCCACGATGCCGCAGACCAGCCCCGCGATGGCCATCCCCTTGCCCGCCAGCGTGCCTCCGGCGGCCGCGTTCGCCGCGCTGAAGCGGGAAAAGAGCACGATCGCGATGATGCCGCAGGCCGGGCCGATGAGCGGCAGGCAGCAGAGGACCGTGGCCACGATGCCGAGGACCATGCTCGCGATGGCGCGCCCGTCGAGCGGGGTCCCTGCGGGCGGTCCGGGCGGGCCCGGCGTGCGGTAGGGGTCGCCGTACGGGTGGGGAGCGCTTCCGTTCATCGTGCACCGCCTCGTGAGGTGTGAAGGACGAGCTCGACGACCCAGTGGCCGAGCGACAGGAGGACGACGCCCCAGGCGGCGCCCGAGGCGAAACGAACAAACCCCCGCGGCGAGCGGTGCCCCCGCAGCCGCAGGGCACACGTAACCAGGCTCGCCGCGTAGAGCAGCGCGAGGGGTAGGAGCGCGGGATAGGCCCGCCAGGCCCCGGGCAGGTCCAGCGCGAAGAGGGACGCGAGCCCGCGTCCGAGGCCGCAGCCCGGGCAGGGCAGCTCGAAGAGCGCGTGCGTCACGCAGCGCGGCGCCACGGGAAGGGCCGCGGCGAGGACTACCGGAAGCGCCACCAGCGCCCCGAGGCCAGCGAGCCAGCCGGCCGAAGACGAGATACGAGCTGGCGCCGCGCTCGGTGCGATTCGCATGGAAGCGGAAGGATAGTCGTCCGCGCCCGGGTTTGCCAAGCCGGGAGCTCCGAGGTTAGGGTTTCGCCTCTCATGGACCGCACCCATCGCACCAACGCGCCCCGAGCTACGAGCTACGACGTCGTGATCGTCGGGGCCGGGCCGGGCGGACTCACCGCAGCGGCGGCGCTCGGCCGCCAGGGGCTGCGCGTGCTCGTCGCGGAGCAACACTTCGCCCTCGGCGGCAACGCCCAGACCTTCCACCGCCGCAAACGCTACGCCTTCGACGTGGGCATCCACTACCTCGGCGATTGCGCCCCCGGCGGCATCGTCCCCTCGATCCTCGAGGACGTGGGCGCTCCCGGCGTCACCTTCCTGCCGATGGACCCCGAGGCCTTCGACCTGCTCCGCTTCCCCGACCTCTCGCTGCGCGTGCCGGCCGACTGGGGCCGCTACCAGGCGCGGCTCGAGGAGGCCTTTCCCGACGAGCGCGTCGCCGTGGCGAGCTTCGTGCGTTACCTGCAAACCATCGTGAGGCGCTCGGGGATGGGGCGCACCTTCACCAAGCTCGTGCTGCTCAAGCGTCCTTCGGCGCTCCTCCGCCCGCTCCTCCTCGGCGACCCGGCCTACCTGGCCCGCTCCCGGCCCATGGAGCCCATGCCCGAGGCCGACGCGCTAGAGCGCCGTATGGGTCGCGGCTGGACCGACTGCACGCTGGGCGAGGTCTTCGACGCGCTCGGCGCCAGCGCGCGCCTGCGACACGTGCTCGGCGCGCAGAACCTCCTCTACGCCGCCCCCTGGTCCCGCGCCTCGGCCGGCATGCACGCGCTTACGCTCGACCGCTACCTGCGCGGAGCCTACTACCCCGAAGGAGGCTCGCCCGCGATCGTGGACGCCCTCGTGGCGGCGATCCACACCGCGGGGGGCGAGGTCGTCACCCGCTGTCCGGTGCGGCGCATTCTCGTCGAGAACGGCCGCGCACACGGCGTGCTGCTCGAGGACGGCAGCGTCATCTCGGCCCGGGCGGTGGTCTCGAACGCCGACGCCTTGCAGACGCTCACCGGGCTCCTCGAGGGAACGGCGCTCCCGGCGGATCTGACCGCGCGCCTGGCCCGCGCTCGCATGGCGCTCCCCCTCTTCGTGGTCTACCTGGCGCTCGACCGCCCGCCCGAGGCGCTCGGCCTGCCGAACTGCAACCTGTGGCTCTTCCCGGGCTACGGCCTCGAGGAGCAGTACGCCTCCTGCTACGCGGGCGAGCTCCCCGAGCGGCCGATGGTCTACGCCTCGTTCGCCTCGGTTCGGGACCCGCGCAACCCGCGCGTGGCTCCGCCGGGACAGACCAACCTGCAGCTCATGACCATCGCCCCGGGGGGCGCCGCCGCCTGGGCCCCCGACGCCGCGCCGCGCGGCCCCTACCGCCGCACCGCGGGCTACGCCGAGCGCAAACGCCTCCTCGAGGAGCGCATGCTCGCGACAGTGCGCGGGCTGGCGCCGGAGCTGCTCGGGCGGATCGTGTGGCAGGAGACGGCGAGCCCCCTGACCCAGGCGCGCTTCACCTGGGCCACGGGCGGAACGAGCTACGGCCTCGAGCACTCTCCCGACCAGTTCCTCACCGGCCGATTCCCTGTGGTGACCTCCCTGCCGGGCCTGTACCTGGTGGGGGCCAGCACGATCTTCGGACACGGCGTGGACGGTGCCATGCTCTCCGGCCGCGCCTGCGCCCAGGCGGTGGCCGGGGCTTTATAGTGTTATCGCTCTAGAACTTATCGTCGCTTTCGACGCGACCCACACCGAAGGAGGAGCCAGATGAACAAGCCACTGCGCGTCGGGGTCATCGGCTGCGGCGGCATCGCCCAGATGATGCACCTTCCCTTCCTCGCCGAGCGCCCGGACCTCTTCGCCATCGAGTCGCTCGCCGACACCGACGCGCGGACGGTCGAGCTCGTGGGCCGACGCTACCGCGTGGAACGGCAGCACACCGACTACCGCCGCCTGCTCGACGATCCCCTCGAGGCCGTGCTGATCCTCTCGGGGGGCTCGCACGCCCAGCCCGTCGTGGACGCGGCGGTCGCCGGCAAGCACATCCTCGTCGAGAAGCCCCTCGGGGAGAACCTCGCCGAGGTGGACCAGGTCGCCGCGGCCCTGGCCCGGGCGAAGGTCACGCTGATGGTCGGCTACCACAAGCGCTACGACCCGGGCTACCGCTACGCCCGCGAGCAGGTTCGTCGCCTGAAAGACCTGCGCACCGTGCGCGTGGACGTGCTGCACCCGGTGGACGCGCGCGCGCGCGACCATTACGTCCTCGAGCCCTCCCCCGACCCGGCCCGGGCCGCGCTCGCCGACAGCGAGGCCACCGACGGCCTCGTCGAGTACGCCGTGAAGGGCCCGCCCCGGCAGCGCATCGACGCCATCGTGGGCCCCGAAGCGCCGCTCCCGCAGCAGGTGGCCACCTTTCTCCTCTTCAACAGCCTGATCCACGACGTGAACGCCTTGCGCGGCATTCTCGGCGAGCCCGAGGAGGTGGTCTTCAGCGAGTTCTGGCGCGGGGGCCGCTGCATGCACACCCTCGTGCGCTGGAACGAAGGCCTGCGCGCCGCGCTGACGTGGACCTACCTGCCGGGCCTGCCTCACTACAAGGAGGAGCTGCTCTTCGCGAGCCCCGAAGGGCGCGTGACGATCTCGTTCCCCTCCCCCTACTACCGCCACCTTCCCACGCCCATCACCGTGGAGAGCGTCGAGGACGGCGCGCTGGCCGAGCGGACCGTCACTGTCTCGTACGAGGAGGCCTTCCGGGCCGAGCTCCACCACTTCCACCACTGCGTGACGACGGGCGCGCGCCCCGAGACCGGGCTCGACGACGCCCGCGGCGACACGCTGCTCCTCGAGAAGATCGCCCGCGCCTATCGGGCGGCGCGCTAAAGACCCTAACGGGAGAAGCACAGCAGCACCTCCGCGTCCTGCCCCACCTCGCCCAGCGCGATGGCCCACCCGCCGCGCGCTCCCCGACGCACGGCGGAGCGGGGGAGCGAACCGCCGTCGCGCAGGACCGCCAGCGGCCGCGGCCTGCCGTACACCACGAGCTCGAGGCGCCGCGAGAGAGGTCGCTCGGGGAAGCGCCCCGAGCCGGGACGAAGCGTGACGCGGAGCTCGCCGGGCGCCTGCGACACGCTGAACGGCGTCTTCGCGTACTCGCCCCGCTCGTAGGCGTAGCTCGTGCCGTCGTCCTCGTAGAGCTCCGCCTCGTAGCTCGCCGTCGCCGCCGCCGCCGGGTAGAGGTGCGCCGTGAGCCGGGTCCAGCGCGCCTCGCCCGTGCTGTGACGCTCCTCGCCCTCGAGGAGCAGCGTCCCCCCGCGCACGAAGAGGGGCAGCCGCTCGAGCGGAACCCGCTCGTGAAGGAGCGTCGGACCTTCGTGCCGCGCGCCGGTCGCGTAGTCGTACCAGTGTCCCGACGGCAGCCGGATCGCCCGCCGCGCGCGATCCGCGCCCGCCACGGGGAAGGCGAGCAGGCTCGGGCCGAGCAGGAACGCGTCGTCGAAGGTGAAGGCGCCCGCCTCGTCGGGAAACTCGAGCGCCACCGGCCGCAGGTAGGGGAGGCCGCGCTCGTGCGCCTGCCGCGCGAGCGCGTAGAGGTAGGGGAGCAGCCGGTAGCGCAGCGCGAGGAAGCGCCTCGCGAGGCGCAGCACCCGTGGACCGAAACCCCAGGGCTCGCGGGGCTGGTGGTCCCCGTGCGCGCGAAAGTTCGGGCTGAGCGCGCCGAGCTGGAACCACCGCGCGTAGAGCGGGCCGTCGAGCCGCGGCGCGTGCTTGTAGAAGCCGCCGATGTCGCTCCCCCAGTAGGGCGGCCCCCCGAGCCCCATCTGCTGCCCCTCGGAGAAGTGCCAGCGCAGGGTGTCGAAGCGCGGCGCCGTATCGCCCGTCCAGACCCCCGCCCCGAAGCGCGCCATGCCAGCCGCGGCCGAACGCGCGAGCAGGTAGACGCGCCGATCGCCGTGCGTCTTGCGCTGCCCCTCGTAGTAGGCCTGCGCCCAGGAGGCGTTGTAGCGGTTGTGCACCTGCGCCGCCGGACCTCCCGCGTGCTGCATCTCCGGCGGGTGCACCTCGGGCTCGCCGAGGTCGATCCAGAAGCCCGCCACCCCCGCGGCGAGAAGCGGCGCGACCAGCCGCTCCCAGACGTGGCGCCTCGCCCCCGGGCTGGTGAAGTCCAGGAGCGCGAGCTGCAGGTTCCACGGCCCGACGAGGAGCAGCGTCTTTCCGCCGCGATCCCGACCGAAATAGCGCAAGCGATCTAATTCCCGGTAGGGGGCCACGTCGGGGCGCACGTAGGGCTCGTTGATCACCACGGTGCGCACACCGACATTTTGGAACGCAGCGATCATTTTCTCGGGCGTGGGGAAGCGTCCGGGTCGCCGATCGAAGCGCAGCGCGCCGAGCTGCTCCTGCCCGCCGAACCAGTCCAGATCGAGGACGAGCGTGTCGAGCGGCAGCTTGCGCCGCCGGAACTCCGCCACGATCTCCCGCGCCTGACGCTCGCTCGCGTAGCCGTACCGGGATTGCTGGTAGCCGAGGGCCCACAAGGGGGGCATCGGCGGCCGGCCACAGGCCCGGCCGAGCTGGGCCAGGACCTCTTTCGGGCCCGGTCCGGCGAAGAGCACGAGGTCGAGCTCCCCCCCGAGGGGGCGGAACGAGCCCCGGTCGGGGACGCTGTTCCCGAGGTCCACCACGGTGCGGGAGGCGTTGTGCCAGAGCAGCCCGTAGCCGCGGGAGCTCAGCAGGAAGGGAATGGCTACCGTGCCACCGCCCGGCTGGAACTGATTCCAGAGCTCGTAGGTCGCGCCGCGCCGATCGAGCTGCTCGCGTCGGTGCTGCCCGAGGCCGAGGAGGCGTTCTCCGGCCTCGAGCCGCCATTCGAGCGCGGGACGCGCCGGTGTGCCGGCGAAGCGTAGCTGCAGCGAGCGCGACCCCATGCGCACCACGACCTCGGCGAGGCGCGGGCCAACCCGCACGACGAACGCGCCTCCGCCGATCGAGCCGTCCGATCGCGCCGTAACTCTGGCCCCCTGCCAGCGCCCGGGAAGAAGCATTCCCTCGGGCGAGGCCCGGTTCGACGCGGCCTCCGCCACCCGTCGCAAGCGCAGCGCGTCGGGACCGAGCCACTCGAACTCGAGGACCCGAGCTCCGCTCCGCGCTGCGAACCGCGCGCCGGAGCCGGTGATGGCCACGGCCGAGGGCTCGGGCGACGCCCCTCTCGTCCGCGACGACGGCCACGTCGCCACTACCAGGACCACCCCAACGCACCACAGAGAACGCGCCATCGCCAACCACCTTAGGGCCAGCGAATGGGTGACGCAATCGCCCTCCCCGTCGAGGCGCCTCGAGGAGCCTTGTCGCCATGGGGCCGGGCCCAAAGCGCTTGCCGAGGTCGCCTCCCCCGCGCTAACACGCGGGAAAGGGCGCCTGCCCCTTGGAGGTCGAACGATGCGGCAAGACCAGTGGCCTCGGACGCATGCTCGCAGAAGACCCGGCCGCCTGGCACTCTTCGCGCTCCTCCTCGGCCTGCCGGGCTGCAGCAGCGACGGCGCGACGGGAGACGGCGGCGTCAGCCAGGACGCGGCCACGAGCCCCGCCGATGGCTCGACGACACGCTCGGACGGAAAGCCCGCCGCGCGCGACGGCTCAGCCGCGAGCGACGGCGGTGCGGGCCCCGACGACTACGGGCTGACGGACGGAAAGCAGCCCCAAACGCGGGACAGCGGGCCGCGCCGCGACGGGAGCCTGGTCTTTCCGGACGCCGGTCCACCGCCGCCACCGCCCCCCGCCGGGTCGATCAAGGTCGCGGCCATCCAGTACGGCCCGAAGAGCTTCAGCTCGGTGAGCGGCTGCGCGGACGTGAACTGCGGCCTCATCGCGCTGGTCAAGCAGGCCGCCGGCAACGGCGCCACGCACATCGTCACCCCCGAGGGGGTTCCCGACCAGGGCAAGTACGCCGAGCTGGCCCCGAGCGTCGGGCATCGGCCGGCCGGCGACCCGCGCTGGGGGTCCGCCACCGTCATCGGCACCTGGGCCAAGCTCGCCACCGACCTGAAGGTGACCCTGGTCTTCAACGTGATCACCCAGGTGGGCACCGGCTCGACCGCCGCGCTCTACAACACCGAGGTGGTGGTAAACCCCGATGGCATCGTGCTCGCGGTGCACTTCAAGTTCCACCTTTACGGCGAGAAGGGCGTCACCCCGGGCACGAACTGCTGCGACCTCTTCCAGACCCCCGCCGGCAAGGCCGGGCTGCTCATCTGCGCCGACGCCCAGTGTGTGATCTGGGCCATGCACCAGGTCAGCCAGAGCTCCTGCAGCCAGAAGACGCTCAAGCTGATGAACGACTACGTGGCCTCGAAGCCCCGCATCACCTTCTTCTCCTCGTACTGGATGGCCACCGGCTCGCAGAACCAGTACTGGAAGCCGACCACCATGATGTCCGACTTCGCGAAGTACTCCGGCAGCTACTTCGTCGGCGCCAACACCATCGACGGCAACTACCACGGCGGCGGCATCTTCCGCCCCGACGGGACGGCTATCGAGACCTACGACAAGACGACGCCGGGTATTGCGTACGGGGTGATTCCGAAGCCGTAGTCTTCTCGCTAATGGCAGGAGCAGGCCGAGGAGGAGTAACTCGGCCCGCAACCCGAGCAGCCCTGGCCCGCCCTCGTGCAGGCGGTGTAGATCTGCCAGGTGCCGCCGACGCACTTCTGCACCGCCGGGTAGGTAGCGCCGAGCCAGAGCCGGGCCTCGCACTTCCAGGTTCCCTCGGTGCAGCCGCCCGCCGCAGCCGCAGTGCAGGTGCCCCCGCCCACCGGAACGCCCGCGGCGCAGGTGCTCCGGCCGCAGGAGTCCTTCTGGCCGCAGGTCTTGCCCGCGCAGGTCGGCGTGCAGTTCACCGGGGGCGGCGTGCACTGCCCGCCCTCCGCGTAGCAGGTCTTGCCGCAGCCGTTCTTGTCGCCGCACTGGATGCCGGTGCAGCTGTTGTTGCAGCAACCGCCGCCCGAGACGCACGTGTTGCCGCAGAGGTCCTTCGAGCCGCAGGCAATCCCCGCGCAGGAGCAGGTGCCCGAGCTCCCCCGCACGCAGGTGTTGGTCGCCTTGTCGCACTTCGCCGCCGGGTCGCCGAGCTCCGTGACGCACTTCGCGTGGTCCTGATAGCTCGAGGCCCCGTAGCAGCTGGAGCTGCCGTCCGAGACGCAGGTCTGGTAGGTGCACCCCGTGTACTTCTTCTGGCCGGAGGTGCAAACCTCGCAGGAGCTGGCCTTGCACTGCCCGTCGCTGCCACAGGTCGCCCGGGGGTCACCCCCCGTGCGGCAGAGCGCGTGGTCGGTATTCACGCTCTTGCCCTTGCAGTTCGCCCCGTTCGCCTGGACGTAGCAGGTCTGGGTGTGGCACGTCGTACCCGAGACCAGCTCGAAGGTCGCTCCCGCAGCGCACGGGCCGCCCGTGGACGCGGGGCACTCCGGCGCCGCCGCGGCCCCGTCCTCGCACTGGCCCGCCGCGTTACAGGTGGCGTTGGGCTTGGCGCCCCCTTCCTTGCACAGCGCGTCGTCTCGCCGGAGCGTCCCGTTGAGCAGACAAGGGTGTCCGTTGTAGTCGCCGCAGGTCTGGACGAAGCAGGTGCCGGGCGCGCGGAAGTCTCCGAGGTCTTGGCATTCCCCCTGGGTCTCGTTCTGGGGGCATTCCGCGGTGAACGCCGCCGAGTTCCGGTCGGGACCCGGCGTCACCCTTCCACCGACGAGGCCGGGCTCGCAGCCCGCAACGACGCACCCCATCCCGAGCATTGCGACCCAAAGGTTCAGACGGCGCTTCGTCATGGGAGTCCTCGGCGTGGGTTGAGCCCGTTATGAGCAAGACGCGAGCCAACCCGACGCGGCGCAAGGTCCCCGATCTCCCACATCGACCGACGCGGCCCGGCGTAGCGGTGATGCGTCGCGCGCAACACCCCCCGGGAGCGTCAAACCGTCAAGGAGTTGCGATCATTCGGGTGTTGGCAAAACGGAGCGCTACGGTCAACCGACCTGGGGGGTGGGAGGCGACTCACCGATCAGGGCAGGAGCACCGTCCCCGTGCCGTCGAGCCCGATGCCGAAGAGGTAGGTCGTGGCCGGGCTGCCGGTGCCGTAGAGCCAGCTCTTGCCGTTGCGGTCCACGGGTTTCTCCTCGTGCACGTACACGTCGGCCCCCTCCGTGTCCACGAAGACGCCCAGCGTCATGGCCTTGGTCCGCCAGCCGGCGGTCGCGCTCTGGTATGCCGCGCCGAGAGACGTGGTCCCCACCGTCGCGTAGGAGTCCTTACCGCCGCGATTGACGAAGAAGCCCTGCCCGTTGTCGTTGCCCGCCCCGAGCGAGAGGAAGGGCGCGCGATACACGTCGTCTCCTCCCAGGTCCAGGTGCCACCCCACGGAGCAATCGTGCCCCACGCCGAGGGACGTGGCCCGCGCCTTGAGCCCCGTGTCGTAGCGGTCGTCGCCCGCGTCATCGACGAAGACGGCCATCGAGTAATGCGCGGCCGAGCCCTGCACGTACCACAGGCCGTCGTAGCTGTCGTTGCCGGCCCCGTCCGCGAGGATCCCCGTGCCGTACCAGTACGCCGTCGCCTGGCCGAAGACCGAGGTGCGGTAGCGATCGTCGCCGACGCGGTCGCGCAGCACGCCGAGTCCCCCCGCCTGGCTCAGCTTGTCGGTGAAGTCGGCCCGCCGGCCCCACGCCGCCCCCTGCGTGAGGCTGGAGGTCCCGGTCCCCGGGAGCTGGGGCGAGAAGTAGAGCGGGTCCCCCCCCTGCGCGGGGTCACCGACGTTCGCCAGGTACTGGTCGCTGCCGGCCGCGTCGTAGAGCACGCCCACCCCCTTCACGTAGGCGAAGCCCTGCGCGAGCGTGTACGTCTCGTAGCGATCGTCGCCCCCGCCGTCGAGGAGCAGGCCGATGCCGAACATGCCCGCTCCCTGCACCGCCGCTTCCCCGCGATAGACGTCGTCGCCGCCGTCGTCGTAGAGGACCCCCACGCCGAGGGCGCCGAAGCCCTGCGACATGCGGAGGGAGCTGTACCTGTCGGCCTTCCCTCCGAGGTCGAAGAGGAGCCCGATGCCGAGCCGCCCCGCCCCCTGCCGCGCGTCCTCCGAGAGCGAGATCGGCCCGTCCCCCTGGCTCGGGTCGCTCGGCTTCGCGCGGCCCCAGCTATCCGACGGAAGCCGGGTCCCGTCGAGGGGCGAGGGCGCTTCCACGTAGCCGTAGGTGTCCTTGCCCGCCAGGTCGATGACCACCGATACCGGGTTCTTGACCGAAACGTTCGCCCCCGCGGGGATGCGATAGGTGTCGTCCCCCCCGGTGTCGAGCAGCAGCGCGATCGGCCCGGAGACCTCCGGGTCGCTCGGGTCGTACACGCTGTCCTCGGCCCCCCGAAAGAGGATGCGACCGATCGGGGTGTCCACGACGAACGCGATCGCCAGGCCCGCGAAGCGGCCTAGCTTCGCCCCCTCGATCGCCGCCGCGAGCCGGACCGCCGCGCGGTAGAGGTGCTGCACCTGAAAGCCCTTGGCTCCCCCCTGGAACACGTTCTGCACCCAGGGGTCCTTCTGGTTCAGCATCAACCCGCTGTGGTTGACCAGCGCCGGCGAGGCCGCGTAGGTGAAGACCAGCTCCGGCGTGACCCCCGGGCTCGTCCCGGGCTTGCCGATGTCCGCGTCCTTCAGGGCCAGCGCGCGGGCCTCGGCGGCATACCCCAGCGCATCCACGACCGGCACCATCGCGCGCTGAAAGGCGAGCGGCAGCCCGTCGGCCTCGCGCTCGAGCTGCGCCGCGTCGGGGGTCCCGCCGGTCCCCCGGATCAGCCGCACGAGAGCCGCCCCGAGGGGATGGTCCCCCCCCGGGTCGCTCGGCGGCACGCACACCGCCCCGCCAAAGCCGGCATGGTGGGCCGCCACCGTCAGCGCCTGCGTCACCGGCCGATCGGTCGCGGCCGCACGGTCCAGCTCGGCGCTCAGCGCGCGCGCGAAGCGAGGGGCCTCGAGCGCCTCGCGGTGCGTGCGCTCGAAGAAGGGGAACCGATAGGGGTCCGCGGGATAGATGAGCGCATACACCGTCGGATCGTAGGTGCGGAAGCTGGCCTTGCAGCGGTCGAGACCCAGCTTGCCGAGCGCCTCGTCGAGCAGATCCCGCGCCGGAGGAAGCGGCACGCTGCAGCCGTCCGCGCTCCCTCCCGCGTCGGCCAGGGCCTTCGTGCAGACCTCCCCCGCATCCGGAGCAAGCCGCACGTCCGCCCCCTCGTCGGGGCGCAGATCGGGGGCCAGGTCAGGGGAAGACCGAACGTCACCACGCACCGCCGCGTCCGCCACCACCGCTATCCCTCTATCGCCGTCGATGATCCCCGGACTCCCGCACCCCAGGAGTCCTCCGACCCATACCAGAGCCCGCCATTTCCTCATCGCATCCCTCACGCCACCGTCGCCCGTCGGCGGAAGAGCGCATACGCCGGCAGCCCGAGGAGCACCAGGCCCACCCCCGCCAGGCTCGCCAGGGGGTCGCCCACCGCCATGTAGCCCGAAAAGAGCAGCCCCCCCGCCACGAAGAGGAGCGGCGGCAGCGGATAGCCCCAGACGCGGTAGGGCCGCTCGGCCTCCGGAAGCTTGCGTCGCAGCACCAGCACCGCCGCCACGGTGGCCACGTTGAAGGCGGTCGAAGCGAAGATGACGTAGGTCAGGAGCCGGCTGTAGCTGCCGGAGAGGGCGAGCACCGCCGTCCACGCCCCCTGCACCCAGAGCGCCCGCACCGGCGTGTGAAAGCGCGGATGCACCTCCGCGCACCCTCGAAAGAAGAGCCGGTCTCGCGCCATGGCGTAGAGCACGCGCCCTCCGCCGAGCAGGACGCCGTTGAGGCAGCCGAAGGTGGAGACCAGCGCCGCCACCGAGACGGCCTTGATGCCGAACGGCCCGAAGAGCAGCCCCCCCACCTCGGCGCCCACGCGGTTCTCGGGGAGGCCCGCCATCCGCTCGAGCGGAAACAGATAAAGATATACGGCGCAAATAGCCGTATAGACCACCGTCACGAGCAAGGTGCCGGCCACCAGCGCGCGCGGCAGATTGCGTCCGGGATCGCGCGTCTCCTCCGCCACGAACCCCACCGTGTTCCAGGCGTCGTAGGCGAAGAGCGCCTTCGAGAGGGCGAGCCCCACGGCGGCCCAGAACCCGAGCTCGCCGGCGCGCGAGCCCACCTGCGCCCCGACCAGCGGCACGAAGTTCGCGCTGCTCCCCTTGCCGAGCCAGAAACCGAGGACGATCAACGCGAGGATGGCGCCTACCTTCAGCACCGTGGCGCTGTCCTGGACCAGCGCCCCTTGCTTCACCCCCCGGCCGGTCACCCAGGTGAGAAAGAGCACGACCCCCACCGCCGCGAGCTGCGCGGTGGAGATCGTCACCGGGCCGGCCGAGAAGATCACCTGCTCCTCCCCTACGCCGAGCCCGAGGCCCCCCAGAAACTTCGCGAACGCGATAGCCACCGCCGCCGCGGTGCCGGTCTGGATCACCGTGAAGAAGGTCCAGCCGTAGAGGTAGGCCACGAGCGGCCCGAAGGCCTCGCGCAGAAAGACGTACTGTCCTCCCGCCCGCGGCAGCATCCCGCAGAGCTCGCCGTAGCTCACCGCCCCGAGCAGGGTGAAGACCCCCGCGGCCAGCCAGAGCGCGAGGTAGACCCCCGGCGTCCCCACCAGCCCGGCCATGATCGACGGCGCGATGAAGATCCCCGAACCGATCATCGAGCCCACAATGATCGTCGTGGCCGAGAAGACGCCGAGCCGCCGTTCGAGAGTCGCGCCGCTATCTGCCGTCACCGCAGCATCTTCGCCCGAGCCCAACCTCGGGGCAAGGCCGCCCTGCTGTGTAGCTGTCGGTTCGGACGCGACGGAGAAGAGCCGAGCAGGTCCAAACGGTCCGTCAGTCCATGTTCTGTCCGTAGACCTTGTAGAAGGACCGCAGGAAGTTCAGCCACTCGATCGTCTCGTTCAGCGCCGACCGCGCGCGCATGGTGGCGGTCGCGTTACCCCCCTGCTTCGCCGTCAGGTAGGCCTCGGCCTCGCGCCGGCAGCGGGCGATGAGCTGCACCGCGGTCCCCTGCTCCGCCTCCGGTGCCGACGGGTCCTGGAGCGTGCCGTAGATCTGTCCCCCCACCGGGTCGGTGCAGCTGGCCTGCACGTGCCCCTCCCCCGCCTTGACCTCTTCCCCCGTTCCGACCCGAAAGATCATCTGGCGGTCCGCGAAGCGCAGGCTGTACCGGCTGCGGAACTCGCTCATCCCCTCCCGCAGGGCCCAGATCTTGGCCGAGAACCAGTTGTCCAGGTTCACCGTCTGGCCATTTTGCCGCGCCTCGACCGCGATCTCCTGGCCCGTGGCCGGGTCCAGCTCTTTGCCGTTATTTAGCCGCAAAGTGGCCGCCGGCAACATCTGCAGCT
Organism: Deltaproteobacteria bacterium; assembly: GCA_020848905.1. Classification (NCBI taxonomy): domain Bacteria; kingdom Pseudomonadati; phylum Myxococcota; class Myxococcia; species Deltaproteobacteria bacterium. Next base: position 42,678 of record JADLHG010000017.1, on the reverse strand, counting down.
TCCCGTTCACCACCCGCGGCCCGTAGGCCTCGTAGTTGTCGGTGACCACTCCCTCGAAGTGCTTGGTGAGCTGGTCCTCGAAGACGATGTAGTACGGAATCACGTAGCGGTTGAAGTCCGAGCTCACCTCCACCCCCACGAAGGTCCCCGTCGAGGTGGTCAAGGTCTGGAGCGCCGCCAGGTACTCCCAGAAGTGCCCCATCTCGAGGGTCTGGTACTGGAAGTAGTAGCCCGACCGGTGATCGAACCGGCTGAAGCGCCGCCGCCCCTCGCCGCGCGGCACCACCACGTGCCCCTCCTGCTTGGTCGGCGCCGTCTCCTCGCTCACCATCTTCCAGCTCGCCCCGCTCGCGTTGCACTTGCCGTCGGCGCCGGCGCGGCAATAGGTGCCGTACTGCGGGCGCGACACCACGTCGAGGAGCAGGTTGAAGCCCTGCCAGGTCCCCATAGTCCAGTAGTTCTCGAGCGTCGTATCGTCCAGGCCGAAGCTCGCCACCCGGAAGAGCCAATGCTGGTAGATGTTGGGCAGGTACGAGAAATAGCGGTCTTTCATGGTGCGGTAGGCGATAAGCGGATCGAAACCGAAGCGGTCTCGCTTGTAGTTATTGAAGTAGTAGTAGTTCTTGTAGCCGCTCGACACGCTCTGCACGATCTCGCGCGGGTCCGCCCCCTCGTCCCAGCGGTGGCAGCTCACCGTCGCGTCGACGTACTCGTCCGAGCAGAACATGTAGGGCACCTCGAGCTCTCGCTCGGGTTCGCTGAGCTGGGTGAAGTCCTTGGCCGCCCCCTTGCCCGCGGCGACGTACTTCTTGCACGCCTCGGTGGCCCCCTGCTGCTTCTGCTTCAGCGTGGCCCACGGGGTGAAGCGCCGCTCCACCACGCCGCGGGTCTTGCCGAGCACGTTCCAGAGCGAGCTGTAGTGCCACTGCTCGAGCGGCGCCGCGTAGGCCGGGTTCGGGATGCTCTCGAAGCGCGGGTCGCAGCTCGTGCTGCGCTGCCGGAGAACCAGCTTCGCGTCGCTCGGCGGCGCGGCGAAGACCTCCACCTGCCCCGCGTAGCCGAAGAGGATCGCCGCCTCGTCGTACTTCCCGACCCCCTGGATCTTGCCGTTGAACTTGGCGTGGTAGTCCATGATCGACGAGTACTGGTACTCGCGCATGCGGCCGGCCTTCTGCGCCTCGGTCTGGATCGACTGGCTCTGGAGCTGCCCGAAGGTGAGCTGGCCGTCGGTTGAGAGCGCGTTGCGCTCGATGAGCCCGCCGTGGCCCGCGGCGTCCGGCTTCTCGCGGAGCTGCCACCAGCGGTTGAAGTAGTTGAGGCTGTCGTACGAGCCGGCGAAGTTGTGCCGCAGCCCGAGCGTGTGTCCCACCTCGTGCTCCGCCACGCCGCGAAAGAGCTGCTCGCGCAGGTACTGCCACATCGCCTCGTAGTTCTTCTCCTTGCCCCACCGCTTCCAGACCTCGAGCGCGAGGCCGGCCACCGAGTCGTCGGAGAACTCCGCCAGCCAGATGCAGTGCTTCGAGGCCGTCTCGCGGCGCAGGTGCTCGAGCGCGTGCGCTTCGGGCGAGGCCCACTTGAGGGGGGAGAGCGCCTCCAGCGCCTCTTTGGGCAGTTTGTCGCGCGCCGCCACGGGGAGCCCCGCGAGCAGCGTGGACGCCGCCCCGGAGATGACCTCCTCGTCGACCAGCGCCTGCTCGAGGCCCGTCCCCTTGAGCGCCTCGAAGCGGCGCTGCTCGGCCCCGGGAATGGCCTTCTCGAAGCCCTGCGTCCGGATCGTGTCCAGCTTGGCCGCCACCTTCGGCGTCACGAAGAGCTTCTGCACCTCCGCCCCCTTCAGCGCCGCTGCCTCCTTCGGGATGCGGGTCGGGTCGATCTGGACCTGGTTCTTCTCGATGTAGCTCCGCACGTCGTCGGCGCTCACCGCCACGTCGGGGGTCAGGTCGCCGTTGAGCATGCGGACGATCTCGAGCGCCCGCGTCGCCTTCTCGTCGAGCGCCGCGCCGTAGAGGTGCGCCATCCCGGCCACGATCTCACCCGTCTCGGGGTCGGCCGACGACGGACCGAAGCCGAGGGGCCCCGTGATCTGACGGTCCGCGATCCAGGCCAGGAAGCTGAACCTGAGGTCTCCGAGCCGGGCCACCTCCCTCGCGGTATCGCGCTCGAGGTTCGCGCACGAGAAGTCGTCGCCGGGGCGCTTCTGCACCCAGCCGTTCAGGTCGAGGCGGAACATGTCGGGCACGTGGTCCGCCGGGCTGGCGCCGCTCTTCGGCACCTTCGCCAGGTCCTTGTCCGTCTCCCCGGAGGATCTGGTGAGCAGCCCCTTGGCGACCGCCACCGCCCGACGGAAGGCGCCGTTCCAGCTCCCGGCCACGGCCTGCGCCGCGCCGACCATCTCGCAGGGGAAGCCGGGGCTCAGGTGGTAGGTGACGGGCTTCGGCACCCTCTGCTTCATCGGCAGCGGCACGAGCTTGCCGTCCTTGAGGACCGGCGCCCCGCTCGGGTCCAGCTCGTAGGCCGTCTCCCAGATGTTGTGGCGATTAGCGAGATAGAGGCGCCCCGATTCCGTGAAACCGTACTTGCGATCGTAGGTATACCGTTCGGTACGAAAGAAGCCGAACTTCCCCATGTCGGTATTCGGCAGCGGCAGCGGCTCGTAGGTCGAGGGTTTGACCTTCATGAAGGCCGTCCGGACCTTGATCTCCGTCGGTCCGCAAGTCGTCGTCTGATAGTTCGCGCTGTCGTAGCGGATGAAGATGCAGAGGTTGGCCTTGCGCGAGCCGCCCCCCTCGGTGGGAACGGTCACCTTGTCCGGCTCGAGGACGTGGCGCCCCACGAGGTCGAAGTACGCCACCTCGGGAAGGGTCCCTCCGATCGTGCTCAGCCGGTCGAGGCTCACGCGCTGGCCCTCGCGGTCGAGGATCCGCATCGCGTCCGGGCTCCCCTCGTGCTGCTGCACGTAGAAGACGGCGCCTGCGCCAATCGTGTCCCCCGCCACGTTGCTGAACTGACGGCGGTCCACCTGGCTCTCGGCCCAGTCCACGCGCATATACTGCCGCTCGTGCCAGGGGCGATCGGTCGAGTTCTCGACGATCACGTTGGTCTGCTCCCCCGTCATCGGGTTGTAGTCCCGCTTGACGTCGAAGTGGCTCTGGATGCGGAACACCGCCACCGGGTTCTCCCGGTACGCGTTCCCCTTCGGGTCCGTCGAGCTCGCCTTCTTGGCCGAATCGATCCCGGGGATCTCCTCGTAGGCCCGGTACGCCACCAGGTAGTTCTCCTGGATTTCCCAGCGCACCTTCTCCAGGTCGCCCGTCTCGCCCACGAAGGCGGCGGCCGAGGTGGCGGGGACGCCGATCACCGTGCTCCGCATGTACCAGGTGCCGTCGAACATGGCCTTCGGCAACCGGTTCGGCTGGGTCCGGTCGATGTCCTCCTCGCCGGCGCAGCCGACGAGCCCGAGCGCGGCGATCGAACCCATCAGGGCGAGCCATCTTCTGCCCACAGCCAAGGTCTCTCTCATGGTGCGGCCCCTTTCTTCAGTACGTGACCGTGGCGGTCAGATGCCACTTCGTGAAGTTGCTGGTCGGGGAGATGAAGTCGTAGAACGGAAAGCGAACGGACTTCCCGTCCGCGGTGAGCGCAGGTTGCAGGCTCGCCACCCCCGCGGCGACGACGACGCGGTCGAGAGGCCGGTAGGCGACCTCGAGGCTGCCGGAGGTCCAGTCGGCCCGGCCCGTCCGCAGCTTTTCCGGGTCGGAGAAGGCGTCCGCCACCGAGAAGCGCACGTAGTTGTAGAGGCCGAAGTCGAGGGCCGCCGACCACCGCGGCGAGAAGTGGAAGGCCACGTTGACGCTGTTCACGAAGAGCCAGTTGTCGTTGAGCGCGCCACCCGAGCCGACGCTCCCCTCGGTACCGGCGCTGCTGCGGCTGAGGACGAGGGGCAGGTTGTCCGAGCTGGTCCGCGGGCCGCTGTCGGGGCCGTAGCCGCGCACGCGCTGCGTGGGCAGGTACTTCTGGACGCCGAAGCCGTACGCCAGCTCGAGCCGCTCGCGGAAGAAACGGAGCGTGTAGCCGGCGCGCGCCCGCAGGTTCATGACGGTGTGGTTGAAGCGACTCTCGGAGGAGGTCGGCAGATAGACGAGAAAGGCGGCGCTGAGCTGGCCCTTGAGCCACGGGTCGCGGTAGAGCTCCGGTCGGTGGACGGAGAGGCGCAGGTCGCTCGGCGCGCAGTGTCGGCCGCTGCGGTTATCCGGCTGCGTGAGCTCGCAGTCGAGCGCCCACTGCGCCCGCAGGTCGAAGCCCTGGCCGAGCCGGAAGCGGGGGTAGAAGACCAGCTCCTCGCTGACGTACGGATTATCGGCATAGGTGCCGCGAACGAAGGTGCCGGTACCGAGATAGGTCGTGAGCTGCAGCGCCGAGGCCTTGAAGCGTCCGAGCAGCCCCGAGGACGGGCTCGAGACCACGGCAGCGTCTCCGAGCCGCGCCTGGGCCAGGGCCTCGCCCGCGAAGGCCAGGCCGAGGGCACACCCCACCACTGCGGTCGCGACCACGCGACCTCCGCACGCATGCTGCCTCACGGAGCACCTCTCGTTTTGCGTCGGGTCGAAGGAGGACGGCGCGCGGCTCGAAGAACTCCGCTCCCTCCCGTAGACCGAGATAGAGCAAGGCGCGTACCAGCAGAGCGGTCCTCGCCCACGGAGTTCAAGGTGCGCAGAATCACACGCGGGCGCGGGTTCACCCGCACGCGGCCCGGCCGCTCGCCGAGAACGCGCGCTCTGGCGCCGCTGCCGGTGGGGTTAGTTTCCTAACGGAGCCGCGCGGGTCGTGTATTAATGGAAGGCATGCGCCCCCCACCCATCGCGACCCCCGACGACGCGCACCGACGCATGCTCGAACTCTATCGCTCCGCCTCGCCCGAGGAGCAGCTCGCCTTCGCCAAGGTCGAGCTGGCGACCTCGCCGTGCAGCCTCTTTCCGGTCTTCGTCGAGGCCGAGCTCCGGCCGCTGCTGGCGCACGCCACGGAGCAGCTCGCCGGGGCCATCGAACGCGTGGGCCGCGCCTTCTTCGAGGACCCGCGGGTGGCGCAGGAGCTCGAGGTCCCGCCGCGCTTCCTCTTTCACGCCCGTTTGAACCCCGGATACGCGCGGACCTCCGTGGTCACGCGCATGGACGGAATCCTCGACGCCACCACGGGGGCCTTCAAGTTCCTGGAGTTCAACTGCGACGACCCCTCGGGCATGGGGACGTACACGGGGTTGCTCGAGCTATTGCCCCAATCGCCGCTCTACGCCGCCCTCGCCTCGGGGGGGAGCTTCGCCACCGACCGCCTCGTGGGGCACTTCGCGACGGCCTTGCGACGCGCCATGGGGGAATACAACCGCAGCCGCGGCCGGGCCCCCGACGCTCCGCTCGCGCTCGCTCTGCTCGTAGACCGCCAGGGGCCCCTCGCCAACGACCACAATCTCATCGCGCGGCACCTCGAGGCCGAGGGCCTGCACGCCTTCTGCGCGGGGCCCGAGGAGCTCGTCCTCGACGGTGACCGCCTGACGGCGCGAGGCCGCCCCATCGACTTCGCCTACCGCGACGACGTGACCGCCTATCTGCGCACGCGCCCGGCCGCGGACCGACCGGCCCGGCTCCGGGAACGGCTCCTCCAGGCGGCCGACGAACTGGGCGCGCGAAGCCCCGCCGCCGACCGTGCCCTCTCGCGGCTCTACCTCGGGCGCGGGCCCCACGCCCTCGTGCAGGCCTACCGACGCGGGACGGTGGGGGTGGTCAATCCCTTCCGCGCCCACGTCGTGGACCTCAAGGCGGTGATGGCCGTGATGCAGTCCGAGGAGCACCGCCACCTCTTCACCGACGCGCAGCACGAGGCGATCGCACGCCACGTCCCCTGGACCCGTATCGTGCGCCCCGAGGCCGTCCTCTTCGAAGGCCAGCGCGTGCCGCTCGTTGGCCTCCTGCGCGAAAACCGCACCCGCTTCGTGCTCAAGCCGGACGCCGGCTGCGGCGGCGAGGGCGTGGTGGTCGGCCAGGGGGTGGACGAGCCGACCTGGGCCGCCGCGCTCGCGCTCGCGCAAGAGCCCGGGCAACGCTACGTCGCGCAGGAGTACGTGCCGATGCGCGAGGACGAGCGGCCGACGGTGCGCAAGGACGCCTCGCTCTTCGTCGGCCCGCAGCGCGTGAACGTCAACACCTGGGCCTTCGACGGCGCCTTCGGCGGCGCCTACGCGCGCGCGGCGGCGGACTTCGTGGTCAACGTCTCGAAGGGGGGTCGCTTCGCGCCGCTGGTCTACGTCGGAGGCGCCTGAGAGGCCACGCTCTGCGACGCGCTCGCCAGCGCGGGGAACATCCTGCGGAGCAGCACCGCCAGCACGTCCTTCTGCGCCTCGGTGTTGGTCACCTCGTAGTGCGCCGTCAGACCCGGGGTGGTGTTGATCTCGTTGATCGCCGCGCCCGATGCGGCGAGCGGCCGGTCGACCCCGGTGCAGATCACGTCCAGCCCCGCCAGATTGATCCCCACCGCCTCGGCCGCGCGGACGGCCACGTCCTGAAACTCGGGGTGCACCTCGGAGGTGATGTCGAAGGTCTCGCCGCCCGGGGTCCGGTTGCACACGCGCAGGCACTGCACGCGCGCTCCCTTCTCGACGACGGAGGACATGGAGTGGCCGTTCTCCTTCAGGAGGGAAGCGTCCACCTGGATCGGGTTGAGCATCGGATGCTCGAGCGCGGGGAGGCGCTTGAGCTTGGCCAGCCGTCGCTCGCTCTCGCGGTCGATGAGCTCCCGCAACGTGGCCGACCCGTCGCCGACCACCGAGGCCGGCACGCGCCGCACGACGGAGAGGAGCTCCCCCATGCAGACGAGGAAGCGGTAGTTCTCTCCCTCGATGAACCGCTCGACCATCACCGAGCGGCTGTAGGCCGAGGCCTTCCACAGCGCCGCGCGAATGGCCCGGCGGTCGTCGTGGACGATCCCCGCCGTGACCCCCTGGCCGCCGCCCGTCCCCACGGCGGGCTTGAGCACGACCTTCCCCGGCCAGCGCGCGCAGGCCGCGATGGCCCCACCCACGTCGCCGGCCTCGACGGCGGCGAAGTCCGGCACCGGGAGCCCCGCCTCGCGCATGAGCCGCGAACAGGTCGGCTTGTCGCTGGCCAGCTTCCCCGTGGCGTACGAGTCGATGTCGAACCACTCGCCGTGCACGCGACGCTTCGCGCCCCGATACTCGAGCTCGATCACCTCGCCGAGCTCGCGGCGGGTGATCCCCAGCGTCGCGCAGGCCCGCCGCACGTACGCGTCGTTCAAGGCCTCCTCGTACTGGTCCCCGGCGCCCGCGGCCAAACCCAGGCGGTGGCTGAGCGCGTCCCGGCCGCGTGTGACGGCCGTGCGGACGAGCACTTGCAGTAGTCGCAGCTTCGCGGTCGCTTCCACGCCCTCTCCTCTGTCTGTCGAACGACGGTGCCCCCGACGATACGCCCCGCGGCGGCCCCCTTCAAGTTTGCCCCGCGCGAGCGCGCGACGGGGCGAGGGCCCTTTCGGCGCGGCAGCTCGGTGCTACTATGCCGCCATGCACAGTCCAGCTACCTCCCCGGCCCTCTATGGAGCTCAGGGGAAGCTCCTCGTCGTAGATCTCTCCAGCGGCACGCACCACGTCGAGGCGCTCCCCGAGGCGGTCTTTCGCGCGTACCTCGGCGGCTACGGCCTCGGCGCGTGGCTCATGTGGACGCGCTTTCCGGCGCGGGCCGATGCGCTCGCCCCCGAGGCCTGCTTCGCCATCGTGGCGGGGCTCCTCACCGGCACGCGGGCGCCCTTCTCCAGCCGGATCCAGATCGTCGGCAAGTCGCCGCTCACGGGAACCTGGGCCGACTCGAACTCCGGCGGGTCGGTCGCCGCGCAGCTCCGAGCCGCGGGCTACGACGCGCTCCTCGTGACCGGACGCGCTGCCACGCCCACCGTGCTCGTCGTGCGCGACGACGAGGTGCTCCTCGAGCCGGCGGGCGAGGTCTGGGGCAAGGAGGTGCCCGCCACCTTCGACGCGCTCCGCGCGCGCTACGGCAGCAAGCACGAGGTCGGCGTCTCGGCCATCGGCCCGGCCGGGGAGCGCCAGGCACTCATCGCCTCGGTGATGAACGACCGCTATCACGCCTTCGGGCGCTCGGGCTTCGGCGCGGTCTACGGCAGCAAGAACCTGAAGGCCATCGTCGTCGGCGGCTCGGGGAAGGTCCCGGTGGCCCAGCCCGCGGCCTTCGACGCGCTCTGCAAGGGCGTGACCCAGGAGTACAAGCGCGACGTGGGCTGGCTGACGCGCCTGATGGCCTGGCTCATCTTCGCCAAGCGGTGGCTCGGCTGGCTCTACCGGCTGAGCTCGCGGCGCAAGGCCAGCAAGGTCAAGACCCCCGTCGCGGCGATGCGGCGGGCGTTCAGCCAGCGCGGCACGACGCTCGGCGTGGCGCTCAGCACGGAGAACGGCGACGCGCCGGTGAAGAACTGGCTGGGCGTGGGAGCGCGCGACTTCCCCATCGGCACGCGGAGCATGAAGCTCGATGGGGCCGCGGTGGAGCCGCTCATCACCAAGCGCCTCTCGTGTGGGGACTGCCCGATGCCGTGCAAGGGGATCGTGAAGGTGCCCGAGCGCAAGCTCGAGGACGTGCGGCGCCCGGACTACGAGTCGCTCTGCGGCTTCGGGGCGAACCTGCTCGTGGACGACCTGCCCGTCGTGGTGGCCTGTCACGACGCCTGCAACCGCTACGGCATGGACGTCATCTCGGCCTCGGCCACCCTCGGCTGGGCCGCCGAGGCCTTCGAGCGGGGCCTGCTCACGACCGAGGCCCTCGACGGAACCCCGCTCCGCTGGGGGGACGGCGAGGCGGTGCTGGCGCTCACGATCAAGATGGGCACCGGCGAGGGGTGCGGGGCCTGGCTCGGGCAGGGCGTGGCCCGCGCCTCCCGCCACCTCGGACGCGGGAGCGAGGACTTCGCGATCCACGTGCACGGGCAGGAGCCGGCCTACCACGACCCGCGCTTCAGCTCGCTCATGGGGGTGACCTTCATCTCCGATCCCACTCCGGGGCGTCACACCGCCGGGAGCGGCTCCTGGAACGAGGCCTTCGGCACGGCCTTTCAGCTCCCCGAGGCGGCGCCGCAATCCGCCTGGGAGGTCCAGTGGGGCGGAACCGAGGGCAAGGGACGCGCGCAGGCCCTCTTCTCGTCGAGCCACCAGGTCCTGAACGGCCTCGGGCTCTGCATGTTCACGGGCCTGACGGGGAACCCGCCCTGGCTCGCGATGGTCCGGGCCCTGACCGGCTGGCAGGTGACCGAGGCCGACCTCCTGCGCTGCGGCGAGCGGATCCAGGCCCTGCGGGCGGCCTTCAACTGGCGCGAGGGCCTCACCCCGGAGAGCTTCGTCCCGCACCGACGCCTCCTCGGCGAGGGGGACGGGCTCCTCACCGCCGGACCGCTCAAGGGGGTGACCGTGCCGCTGCGCGAGCTGCGGCGCGACTACTTCGAAGCGCTCGGCTGCAACCCGGAGACGGGCCGACTTCGCCGCGCCCGCGCCGAGGAGCTGGGGCTCACGGAGCTTCTCGGCGAATGGGTGGACGAGCCGACGGGGGTCGTCTTCCCCCGAGACGCCGCACCCGAGACGCCGGGGGCCGTCGAGGCCGCCGCGCCGTGAGCCTCTTTCGCCGCAAGGCCTCGCCCGGCTCGCCCGGTTCGTCCGCGCCGGGCAGCGAACCTCGCCTGCGCGTGCACGTGCTGATCCGCGGCACGATCGGCGGACGCTGGTACGACGTGGACGAGACGCTGGCCGTGGTTCCCGGCACGACGCTCGCCGAGCTCGTGGCGCAAGGGGCGCAGCACGGCGTCCCGCTCGCGGAAGCCGTGGCCGAGAGCCCGCACCTCCGGCACACCCTGATGCTGAACGGCGAGCGGTGCCCCCTCGCGGAGCAGGGGGCGCGCCTGCTTGCCGACGGAGACGAGCTCTACCTGCTCGCCCCCATGGCCGGCGGCTAGACGGGACGCCGGTGAGGCGGGGCTCGATGACCCCGTCGCACGGCTAAGGCCCTGAAAGCCCGCCGATCGGCCCGTGGCACGGCTCGTGCTGTAGCCCGGTCCACGACCCATGTCAGCGTCTCCCGGAGCCCAGGTTCCCGTGCCCAAGCTGCACCCCCGCCTCTCGCGCCGGGGACGTAGCGGGGCCCTCTCCCTCCTCGTGCCTCTCGGCCTCGTCATGGCCCTGGGCCCCGCAACCCCGACGAGCGCGGCACCCGGCGACCGAGGAGCGCGCACCTTCGGCGGGAACCGCGTCACGCACGTGACCTCGGGGATCAAGGCGCGACGCGACATCCTGCGCGACCTGGCCGTCGCCGAGCGCGAGATCTGCTTCGAGACCTACATGCTGAGCGGCAGCCCCGGACGCGCTGTGGCCGAGGTCCTGGCCGAGCGCGCCCGCGCGGGGGTGGGGGTGCAGGTCACGCTGCACAAGAGCCAGGCCGAGCCCGCTCTCGTGGCGCTCCTGCAGACCGCCGGGGCCGACGTCCGCTTCTTCGACAAGCGGCTCCTCCGGCTCGGCTTCGTGAAGCGGCTCATCGCGGTGGACCACGTGAAGCTGACGGTGATCGATCGCCGCATCGCCTGGGCCGGTGGAGTGAACTTCGACGGCGACCTCAACCGAGACCTCATGACCCGCATCGAGGGGCCCGCCGTCGAGGGCTTCCTCGAGGTCTTTCACCAGGGCCGGGAGCGGTGGCGCGAGGTCCCCCGCCGCCTGGGTCGCGCGATGCGCGAGTTCGTGACCGGAGCGCCTCGCGCGCGAGCCTTCGCCGACCCGAGAGCGCCGAGGCCCGGCCAGGCGCACATCACCGTGACGCGGTCCCACGCCCTGGACCACTCCACCCACGATCACATCGTGCGCATGGTCGATCGCTTGAAGCGCGGCGACGGCCTCGACCTCTGGATGATGGACCTCTCGGACCACGCGCTCCTCGACGCGATGGAGCGCGCCATCCGCGAGCGTGGCGTGCGCATCCGGGCCATCGTGGACCCCACCAACTACTTCGGCCCCACGGGCGGCGTCACCAACACCGCGACCCACGCGCTCCGCGTCACCGTCCGCGCGGCAGGCCGCCCGGCCTTCCAGCTCACCGTCGAGCCCAGCGCCCGCGTCGTGACCTGCCCCGCCTTCCCCTGCGAGCTGACCCTCGAGGCCACGGGGCAGACCGTCACCTTGCGGCACGCCAAGGAGCACGCGCACTTCACGAAGGGAGCGCTCCAGGTCAGGCAACCGAGCTTCCTCGAACGGCTCGCCGAGGGCGTCCCGGACGTCTACGGCATCTATCGGCTACAGAAGATGGGGGCCCAGGCCCACGTCTACGTCGCTCCGCCCGGTACCACGCAGCTCCACGCCAAGGTCTATCTGTTTCACAAGCGGACGAAGGGGGCGGGCAAGACGCTCAGCGCCTTCTGCGGCTCCACGAACGCGATCGCCAGCGCCTTCCTCAACAACCGCGAGCTGGCCTTTCATCTGAGCGGCGGCAACTCGTGCCAGCCGATCCAGAAGGCCTTCGAGCGCGACCTGCGGCACCACTCTCGCCCCGCCGAGAAGGTCGACCCCCGCGGCGTCGGCCCCAGGCTCAAGTTCCTGCTGGTGCGCGCGGTGACGAAGGGCCTGATCTAGGCGGCGAGGCGCCCTACGCGTCCTGAAACGCGGCGCGGTAGTCCTCGAGCGCCGCCTGCACCACCGCCGCGGCGTGGTCCTTCCCGTAGCGGCTCTGCACCACCGTCGGCACGGGCTCTCCCGGCGCGAGCTTGTAGGTCGCGAAGTAGTGCTGCAGGCGATCCACGAGCGGGACCGGAAGCTCGGAGAGCTCTCGCGCCGCTCCCCAGAGCGCGTCGTTCTCGAGCACCGCGATGATCTTGTCGTCGGCCGCCCCCTGGTCGAGCTGGCGCAAGCCCCCCACCACGCGCACCGGTAGGAGCACCTCGGAGCGGGTGATCGGACGTTCGCTCAGCACGCAGATGTCGAGCGGATCCCCGTCGCCCACGCTCGCCCCGGGCGAGAGCGCGGCCACCCGCAGGTCGCAATACGTTCGCGGCACGAAGCCGTAGAGCGCCGGGGGCAAGGAGGACGTCCGCTGCGGGCGGTCCACCTTCAGGTAGCCCGACGCCTTGTCCACCTCGTACTTCACCGGATCGAAGGGGGTGATCTCCACGTAGGCCCAGAGGCGCAGCGGGGGCTCGGCGCCGGCCGGCAGCCCGTGCCAGGGGTGAGGGCGAAAGCGTTCGAAGCGGGGCGTCTCGCTCATGAAGGACCTCTCGGTACGTAGCTCATCCTACGACGAACTTCCGTCGCGCTCTGCCGATTTCGCGGCGGCCCGATGGGACCGTCGGAGGAGCGCCACGAAGAGGAAGCCGACGGCGATCCAGACCGCCTCCTTGCCGCGCTTGAGCAGCACGAAGGCGCCGCCGGCCGGCACGCCGAAGCCGTAGAGGCGAAAGAGCGCGAGGAAGCTCGCGTCCTGTCCCCCGATCCCCGACGGGAACATGAAGAAGATGAGCCGGAAGAGCGAGCCGACCGATTCGATGACCAGCGCGGTGGTCACGCTCGCCGGGAGCCCGAGGAAACCGAGGAGCAGATAGGTCTCCACTACCCCCACGAACCAGCCGAGCTCGTAGGCCAGGAAGGTGACGGCGAGGTTGCGGAGGTTGCCCTTGAGGACCGCGCTGGCCGCACGGTCGAGCGCCGCGATCCCCTCGGCCCGACGCGAAAGAAAGCGCCGGAGCGGCGAGAGCGGCAGGAGGGCCAGCAGGCGCGCCACGTCGGCGAAGGACCTCCCCCGCACGAAGAACCAGAGGCTGAGACCGAGGACGAGCACCAGCCCTGCCGTGAGGCCGAGCGCGGCCAGATGCGCGCCGTGAAACCCCACGAGCTCGTGCGACCGATCGCGCAGCAGGGGATAGGCGAGCGTCAGGCCGGCGAGCACGAAGACGACCTGCGACAGCGCCACGCAGAGCTTGAGCACCACCAGCACCGCGGCGTTGTCGGCCAGCGAGACGCCGTGCCAGGCGCGCAGCATGAGCGCCTTGTAGGGCTCGCCGAGCACCACGCCACCGGGGAGCCCGTTGGTCAACGCGTCGCCCGCCAGCTTGAGCACGAAGAGTCGCCCGAAGTGCGGCCGCGCCACGTGGCGCACGGCGAAGGTCCACGCCACGGTATCGAGGAGCATCACGGCCGCCGAGACGCCCACCAGCACCAGCAGCGCGTCGAGGCCGACCCCGCGCAGCATCGAGACGGTGACCCCCGAGCGCCCCACGACGTAGAGAAAGAGCGCGAGGCCGCCCGCGGCCAGCAGCGCGGGCGACAGGCGCGAGGCGATGCTCCCGAGGCGCGACCGCCCCCTCTGCCGCGACGGGTCTTGCACTCTCCTTGCTTAGCAGCGGCGACCCACGTCGCGCAAGCGCGGCACCGGTGGCTCTTCCTTCAGAGGAGGAAGCGACCGGCGACCAGCACGGCCACCAGGATCACGCCGCCGGCCACCACCAGCCAGATCACCGGCCGACGCCAGTCCATCCGCCGGGCGACCGGCGCGTCGGCTCCCGCCGGGTTCCGCTCGGGGACCGTGAGGTCATCGAAGGCATCCACCGTGGGGAGCGCCGCCTCCTCTTCCTCCGGGGCCTGCCACGCCTTCGCCTCCGCTCGCGTCGGGAGCGGCTGCGGTCCGGTGGCCGTGGCTCCCGTCGCCGGGCGCACGGAGCGCGCCTCCCCGCGCCCCGACCCCGACCGCTGCGAGGAGAAGGAACGCCTGGCCACCGCCTCCGCACCGCTGGCCGTTGCGAGGTCCAGCTGGTCGCTCGACACCCCCGAGAGCCCTTGCCCCGCCGCCGCGGCGACCACCAGCTCGGCCAGCTTCTCCGCGTTCCCCCGCTCGGGATCGACGAGGGCGACGAGCTCCTTCCGCAGCTCCTCGGCGCTGCCGTAGCGGTCCTCGGGCCGCGGCTCGAGCGCCCGCATCACCACCCGACCGAGCGCCGGGGGATAGTCCGCCACACGCTGCTCCGGCGGGACGATGCGCCGTAGCTGGATCGCGTCGCAGATCTCCTGCGGGCTGCTCCCTCGCACCATCGGCGCTCCGGTCGTCGTCTCGTAGAGCACGGCCCCGATGGAAAAGATGTCCGAGCGGTGGTCGAGCGGCTGCCGCAAGAGCTGCTCCGGCGACATGAAGGAGTACTTGCCCTTCACGTGCCCGGGGGAGGTCTGCGACAGTCGCGGGCCCGCCCGGGCCACGCCGAAGTCGGCCAGCTTCACCGCACCGGCCTTGGAGAGCAGGATGTTCTGCGGACTGATGTCGCGGTGGACGAGGTCCAGCGGCTGACTCGAGTAGGTGAGCGTGCGGCTGTGCGCGTAGCCGAGGCCCGCGCAGGCCTCGGAGACGACCCAGCAGGCCAGATCGCGGGGGAGTCCGAGGCGACGCCGCGCCTTCTGCAGCTGCCGCAAGGAGGCGCCATCGACGTACTCGAGCGCGAGAAAGTGCACCCCCTCCACCTCCCCCGAGTCCTCCAGCCGCACCACGTTCGGGTGCACGAGGAGCGACGTGAGCCGCTTCTCGTCGAGAAACATCTCCACCACGTCCGGGCGCGACGCGAGCTCGGGGAGGATGCGCTTGACCACGACCCAGGGCGCGTCGGGCTCGTCGCGCAGCGCGGCCAAGAAGACCTCGGCCATCCCTCCGACGCCCACTCGGTCCAACAGCACGTACGGCCCGAAAACCTCGCGCCCCTCGAACTGCATCCTGGCGCGAGCCTATCACCCCTCTTGCGGGGGGTCACTCTTGCTGTCGGCCGTGGTGAAGAGACCGAGCGTGGGGATCGACCGCCGGTACTCGCGGAAGGGCTTCCGCAGGTCCACGATGCCGATGACCTCGGTGCGGCGGCCGAGCTCGACGTTGATCGCCAGCTGGCTCAGACAGTCGAGCATGGTCCGGAAACCGATGCGCGCGCTCGCGGCGCCGCCCGGAATCCCCTCGGCGGCTCGCGACAGCCCCTGGTCGAGGGCCCGGTAGAGGTCTTCGAAGGCGAAGTTGCCGCGGTCGTCGACCACCGAGACGGCCAGCAGGCGTCCGTCGGTGCCGCACTCCACGGTCACCCGGTCCGGGGCGTCCCGTCCGGGGGCGCCTCCCCCGTACATGGCGTTGATCAGCATCTCGTCCAGCGCGGCGATGAGCAGGTCGGAGAGGCGCGGATGACAATAGACCTCGCGCGCCACCTGCCGGATCCCGTCGAGCACCTGCTCCTTGTCCTCGCGCTTGCGGATGGTCCAGGACTTCGGGCTCGTCCCCCAGAGCAGGTACTTCTGCATGCCGAAGTACTCGCCCACGAGCAACTTGTTCAGGGTGGCGAAGAGCGCCTCGTCGGAGCGGTCGCTGTGGGCCACGAAGTGCTGAATCTCGTGTGAAGCGATCGTCCGGAGCGCTTCCCCGCGGTCTTCGGATTCGTTGATCACCACGATGCGCGCGCGACCACGCAGCCGGAGGCGCACCGCCGCCAGGCGCTCGCCGAACCAGGAGTGCAGCGCGTTCTCCCCCACCACGACCAGGGAGAACTCCGAGAGCTCCTCGGTGCTCGGCAACGGCATCCCGCTCTTGAGCACGAGCATCTGGTAGCGCGCGGCGATGAGCACCCGCTCGACCTGCTCCCAGGTTCGCGGGTTGTCCGTGACCACCAGCGCCACGGGCGCGGACCTCACGCGCTCCACGGCCCTCACGCGCGAAACGAGCTCCTCCGGGGTCAGGAAGGTGAGGCCCGCGGACCTCGGCCCGTCGCCGCTGTCCGCGGTCCACACCACGCGGGCGAGGATCGGCGACTGCGCGCCTTCGACGTAGAGCAGGGCGTAGTGGTGCTGACGCAAGCGCGCCTGCGGGTCGAGAAGCGCGATGCCGCTCGCGTTGATATTGATCGAGCGGGCCTCGGTCAGGTGGCCTTCGAGGTCCGGTATTTCGAGGTAGCGCACCGGCAGGTCCGCGGCGAGGCGAGCGGCGCGGCGCTTCTCGTCGATCTGGATCTCCTCGGTGTCCCGGGCCTCCCGACGTGCCGGCGCAGGGCTGATCGCGGTTCGTCCTCCGCCCGCGTCCTTGGCCCGCCGCAGCGCCGCTTCCGCCAGCTCGAGCAGCTCCTCGGGCTGGCTGGCCGCGGACACGGCACGCGAGGCCACGGCCGCGCTGCAGGCGACGTGCACCGGCCCGAGCGGCGAATCGGTCAGCACCGGATGCTGCTTGAAGGTCAGGAGGACGCGCTCCGCAGCCACCGCCGCCTCCGACGGTCCCTCGCCCGTCAGCACGCAGAGAAAGCGGTCGGCCCCGAGGTGTATCAGGTGATCGGTCGTGCGCAGCTGGTTCGCGATGAGCGTCGCGATCTGCCGCAGGATCTCGTCGCCCGTCGCATAGCCCAGCCGTTCGTTGAGCTCCGCGAAGCGGTCGACGTCGATCACTAGCAGCGTGAGGTCGAGGCCGAAACGCTCGGCGCGCCGCCACTCCTGCGGCAGGAGCGCGGAGAGCGCGCGACGATTTCGCAGCCCCGTCAGCTCGTCCACCTCGGCCGAGGCCTCCGTGGCCGCGAGCAGCTCGACGCCGCGGAGCGCCGCCGCAAGCTGATGGGCCAGAAGCCGGATCAGCGCCTCGTGCTCGGGTTGCCAGGGCCGGCCCGGGAAGGGCAGGACGCTCAGGCAGCCCACGAGCACCCCCTGCGCGAAGAGCGGTACGTGCAGCGGCGGGGCGGAGAGCGCGTCGGAGACCGCCTCGGAGCTCGCGGCGTCGAGCGGCGGGCTCTGGAACGCCGCCACCTCGAGCGGGTCGAGGGGCCGGACGAGATGGCCGCTCAGGGCCGCGCAGGCCGACTCGACGAGCCGCCACGACACCTCGTGCTGGACGGGTGCCGAGGGGAAGCTGAAGAGCTTGGGGGCCGTCTCGTCGTGGAGGAGCACCTGCACCACGTAGGCCTCGACGAGCGAACGCGTCCGCCGCCGGACCTCGCGCAGGAGCTCGTCGAGCCGCCGCGTGTTGTTCAGGGCTCGGCCCAGCCGGTCCAGCTCTCGCAGCGCTCCGCCCCAGCCGGCGGCTGCGGGGGGCGACGGTCGCTCCGAGGTGGCCCCCGAGTCGTCCGCCGCCAGGTCGGCCGCGGCCTGGGTGAGCAGCTTGGCGAACTCGCGCGGACCGGCCGACCGCGACACCCAGTAGTCGATGAGACCCTCGGACCAGAGGCGCTTGCCGAGGCCAATCCTCGGCGAGCCGTCGGCGTAGGCCACGACCAGCCGCGCGGCCGGACAGACCTCGCGGAGCGTCCGCAGGGCGCGCTGCGGTGCGGGCCAGAGCGCCTCGTAGGCCACGACCGCGAGGGGAGCCGCCCCGTCGCGAAAGGCGCGCTGCAGCTCATCGAACGCCGGCACCACCTGCGAGCGGAAGCCCGCCACCTCGACGCTATCCGCGAGCGGACGCCCCTCCGCCCCCTCCGCGTCCAGCACCAGCACGGCGCGCGCCGGCTCCTGCGACCGTGTCGCCTTCACCGCGGCCGCCGCGTGGCCCCGCGCGCGGAGTCGAGGAACGCGAAGTAGCTCTCCAGCTCGTCGAAGGTGAGCGCGCCGCCGCAGCTCGGGCAGGGCTTCTCGGGAGGACCGCCTCCCGCCTCCCCAACCTCCTCGGCGGAGAGCTGCAGCATGGGCGTCTGCTGGCAGGCGGTGCAGAAGTACGGCGCCAGACACGAGGCCACCTTCGCCGCGCCGAAGAAGTTCGCGACCACGTTCGCCTGGAGCACCATGGGATACGGACAGGCCTCGATCGTCACGGCGTGCCGCCGCGAAAGCGGGTCGAGGGTGGTGATCCAGCGGTGGACGCCGACGGAGTTCATGCGGTCCACCGCCGACACGTCGATCACCACGTCGCGATCGATCGACGCCAGCGCGGCCTCGAGGTCACAGGTCTCGTCGATGGCGCCCGCGAGCGCCAGGTGCAGCGATCCATCCTGGGCGAACCAGGTGCGTGCGATCAATGGGCTCATTCTCGGCATTATAGGCGGTCGGGCCCGTCCTGGGGAGGGCAAGGCCAGCGAGCCCCGGCCGGCGATTCGGAGTTGACGGCAGCGCGCGTTGTGTCGTTTGTTCCCGGCGGGAGGTGGTGAAGATGCTGATTGCCCTCATCGTCGTCGGGGTGCTGTTCGTGCTGTGGGTGCTGCTGAACCTCAAGACGTCGCGCCCGGACGCCACGCTCATTCCGCGGATCCATCCCTACCGGACCATGATGTTCCACATCATGCCCACGCGGAACGAGTCGGTGGTGTACTTCGACACGGTAGTCGACGCGGAGAAGCTTCTGGCCTACCTCGAAGCCACGAAGGCGAAGTTCCACTGCGACGTGACCCACTGCCTGGTCGCGGCCTGCATGTTCGGCATGAAGCACAACCCGAGCATGAACCGCTTCACCAAGGGCGAGCGCATCTACCAGCGCAAGGGCACCTGGATCAGCTTCAGCATGAAGCGGCAGAAGCTGAACAAGGCGGCCAAGCTGGTAGCGGTCAAGATGGAGGCGCGCGACGAGGAGAACTTCGAGCAGCTCTGCGCCCGCATCAACGGCAGTATCAAGGAGGAGCGCTCGGACAAGGTGACCTCGGCGGACAAGGAATACAACCTCCTGACCAGCCTCCCCCGTCCCCTGCTCAAGCTCGGCGTGCGCCTCTTCCGCTGGATGGACTACTACAACATCCTCCCCGGTTCCTTCATTCGCTTCGACCCCATGTACTGCTCGATCTTCATCGCCAACCTCGGGAGCGTGGGGATGGCCCCGGGCTACCACCACCTCTACGAGTGGGGGACTGCGTCGCTGTTCATGATGGTGGGACGGATCGAGGAGCGGGCGGTCGTGAAGGACGGGCAGATCGTGATCCAGAAGTGCCTGCCGATCCGTTTCACCTACGACGAGCGCGCCGATGACGGCCTCACCGCGGGGCACGGCATCAACTCTGCCGTGCGCGTCCTCGAGGACCCCTTCACCTACCTCGGCTGCGTGAAGGGGGACGGCACCGACGCGAAGCCGATTCTCGCCGACGTCCAGGCCGCCGCCTGACGACACGGAGGGCCCTAACTTACTTGCGCGTGATCGGCGCCGCGCCCCAGTCCGACGCGTCGAAGCCCGGACAGCTCCCCTTCTGCCCCGTGCGCTGAAAAGAGTGCGTCTTGGCCAAAAAGCCGCTCGGCCAGGCCACCGCCGTGAAGGTCGCCCCCTGCGGCAGGCTCACCGCCGGGGCGCCGATCGCGAGGTAGTCGAGCAGCTTTCCGCTCGTGTCGTAGAGCGCCACCGCATTCTGCCTGGCGGCATTCGGCGGCCCGTCGAAGAAGGGGATGTTCGCCGCCGTGCCGATCTCATCGGGCTTGGTGGTCTGGTACTCGACCACGTAGAGCGTCTTGCCGGCATCGAGCATCTTGCTCGCCTTGAAGGTGTAGGAGGTGGGCTTGTTGGTGATCCCCGCGAAGTGGAGCTGAAAGCCGTTCAGGTCCACCGGGGCGCCGCCGGTGTTCTTGAGCACCACGTAGTCCGGCTGTCCGGTCGCCATCTCCTGCAGCACGACGGTAGCCGTCGCGCCGCACTGCGCGGCCGGAAAGGGCGGGGGCGGCGTGTTCGTGTTGCCCCCCGTGCTCCCGTCACGTTTCGTGACGGTGCCACCGCTGTCTCCCTTCGCGACGGTGCCACCGTCGGCGGCCGGGCCCGGCCCCGGGGTCTCTTCGCCGGGACCGGTCGTCCCCGGATCTCCCCCGGCATCGTCGGTCCACACACCGCCACCCCCGTCGGAACCGGCGGCGCCACCGTCGGCCCGCGCCCCCTGGGTCGGCTGCGTCGTTCCACCGCCGCACCCAACCAGCACGCCGATGGTTGCCAGCGCATACACTCCTCGCCGTAGCGTCTTCATCGCTCTCCTCCGAACGGGTTTCACGCGGCTTGTGCAGCGCACGTGCCACCTGTCGTTTGCACCTAACCTGTCGAACTCGCCTCGCCGACGCACCGCGGCTCCCACAGTTGCTCCGTCTTTTTTCGAGGTGGCGGTTGACTGCTCCGGCCAGGCAAGTGGCCGGTTTGGCCAGGTCGACGGCGTGGGCGATGGAATCTCGGCTACTTGGGGAGCGAGGTGGGGCGAGGCGGGGGCAGACCTGCGAGCGGGCGGAGGGCGTCGAGCATCTCCTGCGCTGAGGCGTAGCGCCGTGCGGGGTCGGGCTCCATCGCCCGTTCGATCACCGTCCAGAGCGGGTGGTCGCTGCGACGAAGCGGTGCGCCGCGCCGCTGCCGCGCCCACGGCAGCACGTTCCTGGCGCCCACCGACGTTTCGAAGGGCGCCTCGCCGGTCACGAGCGCGAAGGCCGTCGCGCCCGTGAGGTACAGGTCGGTGCGCGGGTCGATCCCCCGCGGCCAGACGAACTGCTCCGGCGCGGCATAGCCCCGCGTGTAGCCGGGACCCTCGGGCCCGCGCCAGCCGACGGGGCGCGTGGTGTTGAAGTCGATGAGCCGCACGGAGCTCGGTCGGAGCGCCTCGTCCAGCATCACGTTGGCCGGCTTCACGTCGCCGTGCACGAAGCCGTGCGCGTGGAGCGTGCGAAGGGCGCGGAGCACGTGCATGACGATGGGCACGACAGCGTCCTCCGGCATCGGGCCACGAACCGCGTCGTGCAGCGACCGCCCGGGGAGCGCCTCCATCACCACGTAGGCGCGTCCCGGCTCCTCGAGGTAGTCGACGTAACGCGGGAAGAGCGCGCGCTGCCCCGGGGGCGCGCCCACGCGACGCAGCACCTCCGCCTCGGACCGCGCGTGCTCGACGAACCCCGTCACCTTCACGGCGACCTGCTGTCCGTTGCGCGTGTCGACCGCGGGGTAGACCGTGCTCACGCCGCCAGCTCCGAGCGGCTGCGCCGCGAGCTGATACGGCCCCACGCGCGGTGGCACCTGGGGCGGACGCGCGTGCGCCACCGTCGAGAGTAGCTCCAGCAGTAGTCCAGCGCAGAGAGACCGTGAGACGAGAGAGGTCGCGTTCATCATGCGAAGGGCGCATAGCAACGGTCGGGCCCGCCTCGCGTCGCGGCGAGACTTCACTGCGCGGTGCGCGACCGAGCTCGCGCTACTGCGCGCCTTTCGTCCATCCGAGACGTCGCGGTTCGCGCTCGCCCCACGCCCGTCGCACTCCGCCGCGCGGTGGCGCCTCGATCCACCGGCTGGCCGAGATCCGCAGAGCCGCGCCCGTCAAGCGAGGGCGACAACTCGCGGCCGCCTCGACGTCCCGCGCCGTGCGGACCGCGTGGCGCGCCCCTTGCTCTCGGGCGCCGCGGAGCCGACCATGCATCTCTCTTCGCGACAGGGAACGTGTCTCATCCTCCTCGCTGGCCTCGCGCTGGGCCTCGCGCCACCACGCACGGCCTGGGCCGCCGACGACGGCTCCCAGCTCCGGCCCAGCGGCACGGCACGCACCACGCGCCCACGCCGCGGGCCGTTCGCCACCGGCATCCGGACGTGGGGCCGCCTCTCGTACGCCTCGCAGAAGAAGCTCCTGCTGCTGAAGGAGCGCTGGGTACGCGCGCGCGTCGAGAGGCGCGTGCAGCGCGAGTCCCTCGTGGCCGAGCTCGACCGCCTGATCCACGCCTATCCCGAGGTCCACGAGCGGTACGCCATGCGGCGCCCGCACATCTCGTGGGACGTGCGCGTCCTCAACGCCTCGTGGCTCGGCCTGGCGATCAGCCTCATGTCCTCGCTGTCGGAGTCGCCGCTCTCCAAGGTGGCGAGCCTGAGCGGGCTCGCGTTGATCGGGACGGGCCTCTGTCTCTCGCGGGTCGACGATCTCTTCGAACGCACCGCCAAGGCCATGGCCGTGCGCGAGGCCCTGCGCGTCGCCGCGCGGCGCGGTGAGCTCGCGGACCTCGCGTCGCCGCAGCTCGTCGCCGACCTGGCGCGCCACCTCAATCGTCCGATTGGCTATCCGAAGGTCGCGCCGCAGGCGCGATAGCGGCTACCGCGTCGCGAGGCGCGCAGCCGAGGTGACCGGGTTCAGCGCATCGGATCGTCGACCAGTCCGTTGCCGATGACCCCGCCGCCGCCGAGCGCCGAGCTGATGACTCCCATGAAGGTGCGGACGGCGACACCGCCGCGTCGGTACCTGGCGAGGACACGCTCGAGCTGATCGAGCTGGGCCTCGGTCTGCGGCGTGCGGTCCCCCTTCTTCCCCGAGCGGTGGCCCGCTTCCATCGGCGGCAGGCTCCGCGGGTGCCGAGTTCGCGCCACCACCTGGCGCTTGGAGCGCACGGGCTGAACCTCGGGGGTGAAGACGGCGTCCACCACCGAGAAGTCGCCCTTGGCGAAGTGATGGCCCAGCACCGTCGTGGGATGCGACTTGCTCACGGCCTGCAGGGCCACGAGCAGGTCGGCGTGCCGGATCCCCGACGCCTCGAGCGCGGGCCGATCCACGGGGAGACCGAGCTTGGTGTAGGCCGCACGAAGCGACTCGTAGAGCCGGCGGTCGCCGGTCTCGTCGGCGAAGATCTTGGCGGCGATCAGCGTCCCGGCCGCGACGATCTGCCCGTGCGTCGCGCCTCCCTTGCTGTAACGCGTCCCGAAGCGGCGCTTGAGGTAGTAGTAGACGTGGTGCTCGCCCCCGCCGGCGAGGCGCGGCTCGTTGCTCGTCATCACCCGCACGTTGGACTCGTGCACGTACTCGGCGAGGTGCCGCAGCGCTCGCTCGTCGTAGGAGGTGAAGCGCGTGTTGACCCAGCTCAGCGCGGTCAGCGTCGGAGCCGCCTTCTCGCGCACCCCCCGAAGGCTGTAGCGCTGCTGCTCGTAGGCCAGGTCGAGCGCCGCGCCGAGGTTGGCGAAGAGGTCGCCGAAGCCGGACTGCGCCCACCGAGCGCGGGTCTCCGGGGAGCCGTCCATCAGATAGGGGTAGCTCACTACCGTAGCGTCCGGAGCGCGCGTGTAGGTCTTCACGATCTTGCGGTCGTCGCGGAGGATCGCCTTGTTGGCGCTGATGCACGCGGTAGAGAGCAGCGGCACCATCACCAGCTTCTTCGACTCCCCCGCCAGCGCCCGACCCGCGTCGAGAGCCGTGCACCCCCCGACGGCCACGACGTTGTCGAATTCGACCTCGGCCAGCACGCGCGTGAGCGGCGCGAGGCGATCGCTCTGCACGAGGTGCACGTGCCCTTTGCCCAGGGCCTTGGCCGCCTTGAAGTTGTAGTCGTCGGTGACGATCAGGGTGCGCTCGTCCACGAGCTGGCCCAGGATGGCCTTGAGGCCGCGTCGGCTGTGCTGCAGGCGAGGAGGCGTGACCTCCGCCGGGTCGGGCCGCTGCCGGCTCAGGATCGAGGCGTGCGCGGCGAGCATGAGCGCGTTGCGCGCCTCGAGGGAGCCGTTTCCCTTCGCCCCGCCCTGAAGGTGTCCGTCGATCCAGCCCGTCGCCGAGGCGCCGGGACTAGTCCGCTTCCTCTTTCCTTGCCCCTCGTACGCCGAGGCAGGACGGCCGCTCGCGAGGAGGGCGACCGACAGCAGTACGATTTGGGCCCATCCCCTACCCGCCCCTGTGAACCCGAGCCCCTCTCTGGACGTAGCGCGTGGGCGGAGCATCTGGGCCGGACAATATCCAAGGGACGTGCCAACCGCTCGCGGCTGCCGCGCGCATAACAGCCTTATTTTTCAAGACAATTATTGTCGCGACAGCGGCCTGGGGGGGCGAGGCCGCCAGCCGCCCCCTGGCGGGAGCCGAGGACTCCAGTCCCCACCTCCTACGCCGGAGCGCGACCCGCGAGCCGTCCGGTGGCATGGGCCAGGCGCAGGAGGAGCACGCGGCTGTGCAGGTCGGGGATCGCCTCGAGCTCCGCGAGCAGGGTCTCGAGCGCCACGAAGCGCAGTCCCCGAGGCCTGTCGCCCGCGAGCTCGACCGCCGCAGCGAAGGGGGTGACCCGCTCGGGCGTCTGCCCCGGGGAGGGGAAGTAGCCCTCTCCCAGCGGTCGAAGCGCACGAACCCGCACGCCGAACTCGGCCTCGAGGCGCCGCGAGGCCCAGCGCCGCGCCGACGCCCCGTCGGTGAAGCGACGGGGCACGCGCCAGGCCGGCACCACCGCGACGCGCGAGCTGAGCCCGCGCTGCTGGAAGGCCGGCAGCTCCCGGCGCTCGAGGCCGACGAGGAGCGCCTCGCGCACCAGCGCGTACGGCACGACCGCGTAGGTATCTACCGAGGCCCGGGTCGGCGCGGGCGAGAGAAGCTCGAGGGTCACTCTCTCCGACGACTCCGCTTCCCTTGCATCGCCTCGCCGGCGCGCGAAGGCCACCCGCTCGAGCCGCGCGAACCCGGACGGACGCCCCGCCGGCACGAACGAGGCAGCGCGCGGACCGGCCGCCGCGGCGTAGCCCGCGACCCGCGCGCGAAGGGCGCCCGCCGGCACCAGGGGGAGCTCCGCACCGAGCCACGGAGACCAGGCCACCCCGAGCGCGCGCCCGACGGTGTACGCGGCGAGCTCGAGGCGTGGGTCGGGGAGCGCACCCACCTGCGCACTGGCGAGGAGCTGCGAGAGCTCGACGCGCTTCATGCGACCGCGCGAAAAGAGGTGCCCGCCCGCACCTCCGAGCTCCACGTAGCACGGCACGATGAGCTCGTCCGAGGCTCCCGGCGACGGAAGAAAGGGGGCGCGCCGCTCGACGGCGAGACGCTCCAGCACGCGTTCCTCCAGGCGCACCTGAGCCTTCCGCTGCAACGTCCGATCGAAGCCACCGCGCGGGTCCGACTGCTCGGGGCTGACCTGCGCGAGCCCTTCCGCCGCGTAGCCGCCGTAGTAGCTCTGATTGAGCCGCGACTCGCGCTGGTAGTAGACCAGGGCCGGACGCTCCGCTTCGTGCAGCACGTACAGGAACACGCGATCCTCGTCGCGCTCGTAGGGGAAGTAGGCGTGCGTCACTCCGGGCACCTCGACGAGATCGAAGACCTGCCCCGTGCGACGGTGGCGGTGCGCCGCGAGCTGCATGAAGCTCGGCGACTGGAGCGCCTCCACCCCGCCGTCCGCAACCTCGAGGAGACGTGGCGTCTCGGGGCCCGGACGCGTGGCGTAGACCACGAAGTTCGTCGGAGGAAACCCGAGCGCGCGCCCTCCGAGCGTCGCCACGCGGGCTCGCCCTTCCCACCAGTGGGCCAGGATCCACGGGTTGTGCACCTCGGCCGCGTAGTCCACGCGAAAGCCCGCGCCGCGCAGACTCGTCACGTGCTCGGCGAGCGTCTGGTAGGTGTATTGCTCGGCGAGCTCCTCCTTCCAGCTCTGGGTGTAGTCCACTCGCAGAAGGAAGTTTGCGGCGCCCTCGCCCGAGACCTCGTAGCGCGCCCACCCCGCCTCGCGGACCGGCCGCCGACGGAAGGGCACCCCCGACGGGAAATCGTGGCTACGGAAAGCCCGCGCGAAGGCCTCGAAGAGCGCGGCGCGAGAGAGCGTCCCGATCGGCCCCGGGCGGCTTCCGGGGGCCGTGGGCAGAGCGAGCTCCACTCGCACCGGCCACCTGGGCGAGACGAAATCCCGCATGCCGTACTTGCCGCCCGGCTTCAGCGCGGCGAAGACCAGTGCCCGATAGCGTTCGATGTTTCGCTCGTCGAACCCTCGGCCGCCGAAGCTCACGAGGTGGTGTCCCATCGAGGAGTCCACGACCGCGTCGAAGAATCCGTCGGGCCAGGTCGAGGCGAGCGCGTCGGCCTGGAGGAAGGCCACGTTCGGCAGGTCGAAGCCGGCGCGCGCGTGCTCCACCGCCGTCGGATCGAGGTCCGTGGCCACGACCAGCAGCTGCGGGTGAAAGGCCGCGTACGCGGCGGCCTGCGTCCCGGTGCCGGCCCCCATCTCGCAGAGACGGCTCCCCGCCGTCGTCGGAAAGACGGGCAACAGCTGCCCCACCTTCATCGGGATCGTGCGATCCATGCGCGAGAAATAGGTCGCGTAGTCTCCGCGGCGCTCGCGGAAGGCGAGCGGGTCTTCGCCGTCGCGCTCCCGGCCTCGACGATGGACGGAAGCCTCTGCGGCGCGGCACGCGGCGCGCACGCGGGCGAGCAGCGCGAGCGAGGCCATGGGCTGAGCCTCTAGCGCCGCGAGCAGCCGCGCGAGTCCCCGGGCGGTGGTCACGGCCGGCACTCCAGCGTCACCTCGAGGCGAGGAGGCTGCGAGCCCGGGGCCGCCTCCTTGGAGTGGAACCAGAAGTGAAAGCCGGTCCGCGGAAAGAGCACCACCCCGGCGTTCTTCCCCCCCGGCAGGCGCCAGCGCTCGACGAGGGCCGGAAACACGTCCCAGCGATGGGTCAGGCCGGTCCGCGCCACGAGGATGACGGTCGCGAACGGCCCCTCGATATAGTCCACTCCCTCCTTCTCGAGCCCCGCCGCGCCCGCCCAGGGCACGCGCCGGCCGCAGTCCAGGTAGTCGAAACAGGGCTCACCCGCCCCGGCCGTTCGCCCCACCCCCGTCCCTTCGACCCAGGCCGCATTCGCCTCGGTCACTTCGTGCACGCTGAAGGCGTAGGACGCCCCTTCCACCGCCTCGTGACTCCGGAGCGTCAGGGTCAGAGCGGCGCGTGCCACGGACGCCCGCGGTGGCAGGGCCCGCGAATCGAAGCGCAGCAGGGCCCTGTAGGTGAGCGTGGACTGGAGCGCAGGCGACGCGCCGAAGTTGAGCGACGGGTTGTCGTGAGAAAGGTGCGTATCGTCCGTGGGTGGCAGGCTCCAGGCGAGCTGCGTCTCGCAGCCGTTGGCCGCAAGACCGTCGCAGTCGCCCCAACCGGCTTCGCACGCCGCGATGCCGCAGCTCGGACTGCTCGTGGCGTGCGGGAGACGGCAGGGCCCGCCCTCCCCCGTCGAGGCGTCCCGCGCGCGGCCGCTGTCCGCCGGTGGCGGGGGGCCGTCACGAAGTTGCGCCCCCTCGTCTCGCGAAGCACTCGCCTCCTGCGGCGCTCTGCCGCCGTCCTCCGCGACATAGGGCACGACCCAGTGGCACCCAAGCTGAAAAGAACCGAGCTGGAGACAGCCCAGGAGCAGGAGAGACGACCACTTCACCGTGCGCACTCCCGGTCGAGGACCCGAGGCCCTGGTTCGAAGTCGGCCCATTGTAACCCGCGATCCTGGCGGACGCGCGGGCGGTGGTGGGGGGGGTGGACGAGGGCGCGGGCGGCGGGCGGTCGTGGGCGCACGCGGGCGGTTGGGGTGGATCGGTGCGGCGGGGAGGTTCGTGTTGTGTGCAACCACAGACATCCTTGACACTTCTGCCCACGGACATTCTTGACACTCAGCCCAAGGACATCCCTGACACTCCTCCTGCGCCTCGTCGGCGTCTGGCAACGATGAGGCCTCTGTCGAGGCGGTGCTCGTCGAGCGTCCCGAGCGGGATCGATCCCCAGCGTACCTTCCAGCGGCCGCTATCCAGGGCATCGAACTCGACGTACTCATGGCGCAGGGCACGGCTGATGAAGACGGTTCGCTGATGTAGCTGCACGAGGCCGTGCTTGTCGACGCGGGCCACGCGAGCGAAGGCGTCGAACGTCGGCTGTACGAGCGGACGGGGGTATCTCCGCGAGGAGACCTCGTAGACGGCGGCCGGTCGGCGAAGCGCCAGCGCGTCGTGCGGACGCTCCTGGTTATAGTCGCGGCGCCAGACGTCGAAGAGGCGCTGCTGGGCACGACGGTCCTTCTGCGGCGGCGAGGCCGTTTCACCCTTCAGCGTGCGGTGTAGCCGCTCGAGCCGGCCGTTCTGCTGCGGCTTGCCCGGCGCGATGATCTCGACGCGGATCCCGAGGTGAAGCAACCACACCGAGAGCTCGGTGAGGCGAGCTGGACCCGTGGATGCGAATGGAGGACCGCCGTCCGAGCGGAGCGCGATCGGCAGCCCGAACTCTAGGAACGCCGAATCGAGCACGCGGCGCACCTGATTGCCGTCGGGATCTACGAGCGCCTCGCAGCGCAGCAGATAGCGGCTGAAGGCATCAATGAGCGTGAACGGGTAGCATCGCACGCCGTCGCCAGTGAGGAACCAGCCCTTGAAGTCCATGCACCAGACCGCGTTCGGCGCGTCGCAGCCGCTGAAGGGCGACAGCACGCCCACTGCCGAGGCGGTGCGTCGCCGTCGGCGCCTAGGGACGGTCATCCCTCGGCGCTTGAGGACCTTCGCCATCACGCTGGCACTCGGGACAGCCTTGCCGGGGTTCGCCTCGACAAGCATCCGGTGGAGCTTCCGCGGGCCCCACTTTGGTCGAAGCTTCCTGGCCTCGACGATGAGGTCCTCGAGCTCAGCGGCGAGCGCGGTCGGCGAGGTCTTCGGTCGCCGCGACCGCTCGGCGATGGCACGCAGGTCACTGCCCCCCTCGCGGTAGCGTTCGACCCAGGCGTAGCCCGTCTGCCGGCTCACGCCGAACATGCGGCAGAGCTCAGCCATGTTCACCGGCCCTCCCTCGGCCTCATTCCAGCGCCGCTCCCATTCCAGAACAAACTTCGTACGCTCCTTCATCGCATCTGTCGCTTTCCAGGGCATACGACAACGGTCGCAGGCCCCTCGATGGGAGTGTCAAGGATGTCCGTGGGCAACTCGCCTCCAGTGTCAGGGATCTCTGGAGGCTGAAGTGTCAAGGATGTATCAGGGCCATACCCGGTTGTTCGTGCAAGGACATCAGTTGACGTCAAACCAGCGTTATGCTAGTATTGGCCTTATTCATGTTGGCATACAAATGCAAATCTTCCTCGGGAGGTGACCGGTCTCCGGGCACACGTTCGCCGGCGGGTTCTGCGAAGCAGCTTCCGTTGCCTATGCGGGAGGCGACGCGTTGGGGTGGGAAGCGCACGGGTGCGGGGCGCAAGAAACAGCCGGGGCGCGGGCTTCCGCATCGGGCGCGACCGCTTTTGGCCAGCCGGTTCCCTGTGCACGTCACGATGAAGGTGGTGGAGGGGCTACCGAACCTGCGGAGCAAGCAGCAGCTACGGGCGATCGAAAACGCCTTCGTGAAGTCGGCGGGGCGCTTCGGGATGAATCTCGCGCACTACTCGATCCAGAAGAACCACCTGCACCTCGTGACGGAGGCCAAGGACCGGGAGGTGCTGATGCGAGGCCTGCGCGCGCTGGCGATCCGGCTGGCGCACGCGCTGAACCGCACGGTGGGCCGCAAGGGGCAGGTCTTTCGGGACCGGTACCATCAGCACATCCTGAGGACACCGAGCGAGGTGAAGGCGGCACTCTCGTACGTGCTTCAAAATCGACGCAAGCACGAACGCGCGCGAGGCAAGTGGGTCCCGCGGCGCGACCTGGACGCGTGCAGCTCGGCGCGCTACTTCGATGGGTGGAAGGACCTCACCCCGCTCCCCCCCGACGGAGACCCGCCGGTGCGCGAACCGCGAACCTGGCTGTTGAAGACCGGGTGGAAGGTGCGGGGACTGATTCCTACGAGCAGGGTACCTGGCAGTTAAACATGGTCACCTTGCCCGCCGGGCGCCTCGCGGCCAATGCGACCATGTTTGATCACGCAACAACGTGTTTCTGTGTAGAACACGGCTTGGCGCTCTAGGGTCCCCAGTGAGCCTCCAGGCGCGCGATGGCCCGTCGCTCCGCGGCGAGCTGCCCGAGGAGCTTCAGGGTGCCACCGTGGACCTGCGCCGCCTCGACGGACCAGAGCCCCCGCGACCGCGCGTGCGTGACGAGCTCCGCATAGGCGGCCTTTTCGCGGTGCGCGAGGTCCACGAGCACTGCGCAGTAGCCGCCGAGGAGCTCGGCTGGCTTGAGGCCGAAGGCCAGAGCGGAGGCGGCCTCGTGGCCGATCCGCTGGCGCTGCAGGCGCGCCAGCAGACCTTGCGGGATCGGCGCCCCCTCGGGAAGCTTCGCCGCCTCCTCGAGCAGCGGACGCCAGGCCGCGAGCTCCGCGACGGTGGTCTGGAGCTGGTAACGCTGCGCCGACAGCAGCGGCGGCAAGGCTCGCGAACGCAGGCGCTGCACCCTCTCCAGCGCATCGGGCCCAAGCCCCCCGCCGGCCAGACGCTCGCCGTCGCCGAAGACGAGCGCGCCCAGTCGCCCGAGCTTCTCCGGCCCATGCATCGGAATCAGGTCCCGCCCGAGCTGCTTCTCGAGTGCGAGGAACGCGCCCTCGATGACCTCCTGGCGTCGAGCCTCGAGGCGCGTGGCCGCCGCCTTCAGGGTGCGCGGTTCGCCCCGACGGAACCAGCTGCGGAAGAGCGGCACGTTGGGCAGGCCCGCCGCCTCGACGGGCAGCGGCGCCAGACGCTCGTTGACCGTCTGGATGCGCAGCGCGGGGGGTTCGGGGAGCCACGCGAGGCCGGCCTCGGCCGC
Source organism: Deltaproteobacteria bacterium (assembly GCA_020848905.1). NCBI lineage: Bacteria > Pseudomonadati > Myxococcota > Myxococcia > Deltaproteobacteria bacterium. The sequence goes on along the minus strand of JADLHG010000017.1, from coordinate 12,334 downwards.
GCGGATCTTGCCCGCCATCCTCCACGCCTCCTGCAGCCGAGTGACCTTCGCGCGCGCCCAGCCGAGCCATCCCGAGGACTTCGCCTCGACGGAACCGCGGGCCAGCGCCGACGAGCTGACGAGCAGGAGTGCCCCGAGGAGGGCCAGCGTGATCGCAGGTCGGCGCCGCGCGAGGTGCATCGGAGGCCGGGGCACTGCAACGTCCGTTCCCTTGTGCAAGAGGCTGGAATCACGCTGCTTGCGATCCACGCGGTGCCACCCGTGGGGCCCCCTGGCCCCCCCTCCGACGGCCGCCTCTGGCTGGCCCGCGAGCCACCGCCCATTTCGCGTTGCCGGGCGCCGCGCCGCGTGGGATAGACCCTGCCGGACCTGCACAAAGGAGCGCGTTCCATGAAGAAGACTCTGCCCCGCGAGCTGTTCATCGTCGCTGCGAAGCGCACCGCCTTCGGCACCTTCGGCGGCGCGCTGAAGGACCTATCCGCCACCGCGCTCGGCGTCGAGGCTGCGAAGGCTGCGCTCGCGCAAGCCGGCGTGAAGCCCGACGCGATCGACCAGGTCGTCTTCGGCAACGTGCAGCAGACCTCCCCGGACGCGATCTATCACGCGCGCCACGTGGGGCTGCGCGCCGGCGTTCCGGACAAGGCGCCGGCCCTCACCGTGAATCGCCTCTGCGGCTCGGGCTTCCAGGCCGTCATCTCGGGCGCCGAGCAGATCCTCCTCGGCGACGCGGAGCTCTGCCTCGTGGGCGGCGCGGAGAACATGTCCCAGGCGCCGCACGTGGTGCAGGGGGTGCGCTGGGGCCTGCCCTTCGGCAAGAGCCCCGAGCTGCAGGACTCCCTCTGGGCCGCGCTCACCGACAGCTACTGCAACGCGCCGATGGCCATCACCGCCGAGAACCTGGCCGACAAGTACGGCATCAGCCGCGAGGCCTGCGACGAGCTCGCTCTCCGCTCGCAGAAGGGCTGGGCCGCAGCGAACGAGGCGGGCCGGTTCAAGGACGAGATCGCGCCGCTCGAGCTGGCCGGCAAGAAGGGCCCGGTGACCTTCGCCGTGGACGAGCACCCGCGCCCCGACGCCAGCCTCGAGAGCATGGCCAAGCTGCGGCCGGTCTTCAAGAAGGACGGCCGCGTGACGGCCGGCAACGCCTCGGGGATCTGCGACGGCGCCGCGGCGCTGATCGTCGCCTCCGGGGACGCGGTGAAGAAGCACGGCCTGAAGCCCCTCGCGCGCCTCGTGCAGTGGGGCGTGGCGGGCGTGGACCCCTCGATCATGGGCATCGGTCCGGCGCCGGCGATCCGCATCGCGCTCGACCGCGCGGGCCTCGAGCTCGGCGGGATCGACCTCTTCGAGGTGAACGAGGCCTTCGCGCCGCAATACCTCGCGGTGGAGAAGGAGCTCGGCCTGCCGCGCGAGAAGACGAACGTGAACGGCGGGGCCATCGCGCTCGGCCATCCGCTCGGCGCCTCGGGCGCCCGCATCACCACGCACCTCTGCTACGAGCTCGCCCGCCGCAACGGCCGCTACGCCGTGGGCTCGGCCTGCATCGGCGGCGGTCAGGGGATCGCAGTGGTCCTCGGCGCGGTGTAGCTAGAGGATCGAGTCCTTCCCCTGACACTACCGGCGCGCGGCCCGCTCCTGGGCCAGCCGCTGAAGGGTCGCCCGATCGTCGGCCTCCTGCACTGCAGCCGCCTTTTCCACGGCCCGGCCCCAGCGCGCGGTGTAGCTGTTCTCCGCGTGCGTCACGGGGTCGGTGAAGACGTGCGCTTCGAACGGGGTCGTCACCCTGGGGAGGGCGTCGACGTAGCCGCGATCCACGTACACGTTCATGGGCGGATGGATCTCCTTCATCGGGCTGACCCAGTTCTGCACGGCGGCGACCAGCTCGGTCTCGACGGCGCGCCGGGTGAGCACGGCCACGTCCTGCGGCGTGGGCACCGACATGACGTCGTAGAGGAAGTACGCCAGCGCCTCCCGCTCCGTGACCTGGGAGTTGAGCTTCCTCGCCCAGTGCACGTAGTTCATGAGCGTCCCGAGCCAGCTCGCGCCCGTAGCCTTCCACATGCTCTCCGTGATGCGCTTCTGCACCTGGCCGACGCGGTCGCGCTGCCCGGACCAGTTGATCATGAAGGCCGCGAGCGGACCGCCGGCCGTCTCGAGCATCGCGAGGTCGGCCTTGGCTTGATGGGCCGCCTTCCACGCCGCAAGCCCCTGACGCGAGGCCTCGGCGTAGATCCCGACGGCGAGCGGCAGATCGCGCGGGATGGGGGAGGACCCGAGGAGTCCGTAGTTCACCTTCTCCACGCGAAAGGCATGCGTGGTGAAGAGGCGAAAGATGCCGAGCGAGGTGGAGGTCTCCGGGTCGGCCTGATCGAGGTTCGCGCGAACCTTCTGGATCGCCTGTCGCGTCTGCTGGATACGCGCGACGAGGCCGGGACCGCGGGCGGGCTTCTGGCCGGCAGGGGGCGCGTCGGCGCTCTTCGCCCACGCGCCACTCGTGGCCACGACCGAGACGAGCACGACGACGGCAGAGCCTGCAACGCGACGACGCGAGGCCATGAGACGCTCCTGAGCTGAACGGACGGCCCGGTTGCACGGAGCAGGCCAACTCCCGCCGGGTGGATCGGGCACGCCGACGGCCCTAATCCCCTGTCGTGTCGCGGCGGGGTGCCCCGCGCCTTCCCTCCCCGGGGAGCGGGGTTGGAGTGGCCAGGTGACAGCGCCCGCGGCCACCCGCGCGGCTTCGCCACGCCCTCCAGGAGGCGTACCCGCCCCATCGCAACGCGAGGCGCCGGCACCGGCGTCGGGCGCTGCAACGCGCCGTCCCCAGCTCTCTACCCGCCGTCCTCCAAGCTCACGGAAGCACGTGCGCACGCAATGGCACATGCGGTGCACTCTCACGCCTCCGTCAGCCCGGCACGCCGCCGCGGCGCAAAGGAGAAGCTCCCATGTATCGGCAACGGACAGGACACCTGGGCCTCGTGTGCGGCCTGTTGCTCGGCCTGAGCGGCGCTGCCCACGCGCGTGGCGCCGGCGAAGGAGAGGCCTGGCTGCACGGCCAGCGGTTCCGCGCCGAGAATCCCGTCGGCAAGATCCTGGCGGAGTGCCGCGCCGGGGCCTTCAAGTTCGACCAGATCGTGATCGACCTGACCCCGCGTTCGCAGGTGGGCAACCTGTTCGCGACGGGACGCTGCGCGCTATCGATCAATCGCGACACGCGGCGCTGCACGATCAGCGCCCCGAGCGGTCCCTCCGGGGCCTTCGACGCGCTGGCAGGGCTCCTCGAGACGCACACCTTCAAGTACTGCGTCCAGGGGAGCCGTCTGGGGCTGGCCATCTCGCCGCGCGACCTGACCGGCTCCACCGAGCGTGCCGCCTCCTGGCCGGCCGAGCTCTGGTTCCGCGAGGCGCGCCAGACCCTGTTCGGCGAGCCCGACTTCAGCGCGGGCGATCTCGAGAGCGCGAGCGTGCGCATCGGCGGCCACGAGCTACACGCCTCGGAGACCGGCGCAGGCATCCTCTACAGCGCGTCCGGCTTCCCCGCCGCCCTGCCGGAATGGATCCCGCTCCAGGTTTCGCTCGAGCGGTAAGACCGGCCAGGAAGGGCCGCTCCTGATCCGAGGAGCACTTTTCCAAAGAAAAGGGCGTCAGATTTCTCCCCCGCCGTGCGTCTGGTCCTACAATGGACCCCCGCCGCAGACCTCAGGGGGAGTGCAGCGTGGTGCATCGTCCTTCTCGACAGGCCAGCGACAGCGGTCCTTGGGCGCACAGTCCCCGTCCCGACGAGAGCTGGGACCAGGCCCACCCGTTGGGCGAGCACCTTGAGGAGGTCGCTCGCCTCGCTGGCCAGGCCGCATCCGCCTTCGGCTTCGAGGAGTGGGGGCGGCTCGCCGGCCTCTGGCACGATCTGGGCAAGTACCGTAACGCGTTCCAGCGTTATCTGAGGGGCGAGCTCCCCTCGGCGAGCCACAAGTGGGCCGGGGCAGCGCACGCGGTCTCGCTCCCGCACAAGGCCGCGGCGCAGCTCATCGCACTCTGCATTGCCGGACATCACGGTGGCCTCCCGGCCTGGGCGTCCGGGGATCGACCGGCAACGTCTCACCTTTCCGAGGCCCAGCAGGAGCTCGACGAAGCTCTTTCGGGGAAGGTCCCTCCCGATCTTCTGGCCCCACCGTCCATCGGGGTCCCCCCGGAGGCCACCACGATCCTCAGGCGGATGAATGCCACGGACCGCCAACTCTACATGGAGTTGCTCGCGCGTTTCCTGTTCAGCGCCCTCGTGGACGGCGACTATGCGGACACGAGCGCCTACTACGCCCCTGCTGAACCAGCGCAGCGACGCAACCTCGTAAACCAGCAAGCCAGCATCCCCGTGCTGCTCGCCCGACTCGACAACCACATGGCCGTGCTCTCCGCGCGGGCGCCCGATACGGCCGTCAACCGCGAGCGCCGAGTCGTACTAGGCGCGTGCCGCCGTGGTGCAACGCAGCCCCCCGGGGTCTTCGACCTCTGCGTGCCGACTGGCGGTGGCAAGACGCTCTCCGCCATGCTCTTCGCCCTGGCCCACGCGCGCGAACATCGCCTAAGGCGCGTGATCGTCACGCTGCCCTACACGTCGATCATCGAACAGAACGCCGCCGTCTACGCCGACGTCCTGGGTCCGGAGAACGTGCTCGAGCACCACAGTGCCTGGGAGGAGGACGACAACCTATCACGGCCGGGACAATCGATGCCCAGCGCGAGCCTGCGCCGCCAGAAGTTGCTGACCGAGAACTGGAATAGCCCCGTCATCATCACCACCAGCGTCCAGCTCCTCGAGTCCCTTCACGCCAACAGGGCCATGCGCTGCCGGAAGCTCCACAACATCGCACAGAGCGTGATCATCCTGGACGAGGTGCAGACCCTTCCCCCGCACCTCCTCGACGCGACGCTCGACACGCTCCGCACCCTCGTCGCCGGTTTCGGCTGTTCCGTGGTGGCCTGTACGGCCACCCAACCCGCGCTCGGGCGATGTGAAAGCGCGCTCACTGGGAGGCTGACTCACGAGAGGTTGGGCAACATCCGCTCCATCGTCCCCGACGCTGCTCAGAGCTTCACGCGGCTCTCTCGCGTGCGCGTGCGATGGCCGACCGACCTGGCGGTTCCCACCTCTTACGAAAGCCTCGCCAGCGAGGCTGGTGGGGAGCGACAGGTCTTGATCGTGACCCACCGCCGAAGAGATGCGCGTGACCTGGCTCGATTGCTCGGTAACGATGCCCTCCACCTCTCGGCCTCGATGCTCCCCGCCCATCGCTCGCGGGTCATTGCCGATATCAAGGGCCGCCTGAGTCGCGCCGAACCATGTCGCGTCGTCGCAACCCAGGTCGTCGAGGCGGGTGTGGACCTGGACTTTCCCGTCGTCTACCGGGCTCTCGCCGGGGTGGACTCGCTCGCGCAGGCGGCTGGACGGTGCAACCGCGAGGGCCGGCTCCGGGCCAAGGGTGAATTCCGCATCTTCGTCGCCCCGACTCCACCTCCGCGCGGTGTGCTCGAACTAGCCCTCGCCGTCACGCGGAAGCTGGCGAGCGCCGGCGTTCCAAACCTCGACGATCCGGCGCTCTATCGGCGCTTCTACGAGGCGCTCTACGACCTCTCGGACACGGATGCGCGTGGGCTCACCGGCCTCCGTTCCGGCGCGCACAGCGATTTCCCAGAAATCGCCGCCCGCTATCGACTGATCGAGAGCGGCTGGCAGATCCCGGTGATCGTCCCATGGCTGGGACTACCCGAAAGGGTGCGGCGCGACATCGATCGCCTGCGTCATGGATACACCGATGGAGATGCGCTGAGGCGCATCCGGCGCGCAACTGTGAACGTCGAACGACGCCTCGTCGGGGAATGGCTCGGTGAGGGCATCGTAGCCATGCCGAAGGACTTCGCACTCCCCATCCTGGCCCTCGAGACCTTCCCAACCCTCTACGACGACCGCCTCGGTCTCGACTATCTCGATACGCCCAGCCTCAAACCGGAGGATCTCGTCCTATGAAGGCATTGGCCCCCGACCCGCAGGACCACTACCCACAAGGAGCTGGCCATGGCTGAGCGACCACCACTCGTGACGCTGCGTGCCTCGGGGCCTCTCGCATGCTTCAGTCGACCCGAGTTCTCCGTCGAACGCGCGAGCTATCCGTGGATCACGCCGTCCGCAGCACGGGCAATCTTCGAGGCTGTCTTCTGGAAGCCGCGCATCCGCTACGAGGTCCGCGAGATCTGCCTCCTCGCCCCCATCCGCTTTACCAGCTTCCGCCGCAACGAGGTCGGTATCACCGCCTCCGTCGGTCCCTTCGGCCAGGTCCGTCGAATCCAGGCCGACAAGGAGCGCCAGCAGCGCAACACCCTTGCGCTCGTCGACGTGGATTACCAGATCACCGCGGAGCTCTACCTGAACCACGACATCCCCGCAGACGGCTCCGACGACAACCACGGCAAGTACCTGGCCTGTTTCACACGCCGACTGGAACGCGGACAGCAATTCCACCAACCGTACCTCGGGTGTCGTGAGTTCGCCGCCGACGTACGACTACCGGACGGCACCGAGCGGCCCATTCCCATCAGCATGGCCCACGGCCTGATGCTCTACGACTTCCGCTATCCGACGACGCCGGCGCGCCACAGGGAGTGGGAGAAGGGCAAGGTCCCGCGCCCTCTCTACTTCGACGCGCGCCTCGTCGACGGCATCGTGAAGGTCCCAAGCCGTGCCGACGTGCTCACGACGATTCCGGAGGCCTATAGATGATCCTGCAGAGCCTCGTCGCCCTGGCTGAGCAAGAAGGACTCACCGACGATCCCGCCTATGAGGAGAAGGAGGTCCAGTGGCTGATCGATATTGACCGGGAGGGGACCATCCTGTCCGTGACATACACTGGGACGAAGATACCTGGCGAACCTAGGGAGTCCTTTCCGCGCTTTTCCATCCCGAAGCGGCAGCCCGGCCGAACATCCGGCGTCAAGGCCGATCTTCTCGTAGACAACGCCAGGTATCTGTTCGCCCTCGGCGAGGCTGACGGCCCGTCGCAAAGGGCGAAGCTAGAGCTGTGCGCCCGGGCGTCCATCGAGCAGACGGCGAGAATAGCGACGGCGACAGGTGACGCGGGTGCACTTGCGCAGGAGCGCGCGCAACGACGGATCCTCGCGGACCCCGGGGCACTCGAAGCCATATTCGCCAGCGGAGGCGACGTTCTCCCAGCAGCGGTGCCGCACGCGCAGACTCGCACGGTCCGTGTGCCGAGGCGGTGGAAATCGAACCACCTCTTCGCCTTCACACACCAGGAGACTGGTCAGCCCGCGCTCGTGAGCGAGCGGCCGCTGGTCCGGAAATGCCTAGCACAATCGGCTGCCGACGATGACGAACCGACAGAGATGTGCCTCGTGACAGGTCGCTGGTGCAAGCCAGTCGCACTTCACAAGGGGGTGACCCTTGCGGGCGACACGGGTCCCGTCCCGCTGCTCAGCTTCAACAACCCGGCATTTCTGCATCAACGTCGCACCAAGGCCGAGATCGCCCCCATGTCCGCGCACGCCGCAAACGCCTACGTGGCCGCCTTGCAGCGGCTGCTGGACCGAAAAGGGGCTCGTGCCCGCCGCAGTCTCCTACTCACAGAGAACACCACCGTCCTCTTCTGGTCCGTCACGGCCCAGGGCGCACCCGATCCCCTGGACGACCCCTTCCTTGCCACCTTCTTCGAGACGAGAAACGACATCGCCCCGGACGCCGTCCGCGGGACCTATGCCGCCCCGTTCGTGGGGCGGGCAGCCATTCTGGACGATGCCACCCCCCTCTTCACGCTCGTCCTGACGCGCGAGAAAAGCCGCGTAGTGCTCCGCACAGCTGAGCTGCACACGGTGGGATCCGTCGCGAACAGCGTTCGTCAATTCTTCGACGATCTCAATATCGCCCCAGCCCGCGAAGGCGAGCGGCCACCGCGAGGTCTGCGCCATCTCCTCGACGGAACCCTCTCGCAGAAGTCTACAGCTTCGAGCCCGGCCCCCGACCTCGCGGCACGACTGTATCTCGCGGCGCTTGACCAGCGTCGCCCGCTGCCGCCAGAGCTACTGGCAAGCCTGCTCCGTCGCATTCGCACCCACGATCACGACCCTAGCCGAGGGGATACCGCCGTCTCCACCCGACGCGTGGCGCTGATCAAGGCCGTGATCAACCGCACTTTCCGAAACGACCCTCGATGCATGAAGGAGATCAGCATGGCGCTCGACATCGACCACCCGTCACCCGCATACCAACTCGGCCGCGCCTTCGCCGTGCTGGAGAAGACTCAGCAGGAGGCGACAAACGCCAAGGCCGGCATCGCCGACCGCTTCCTGGGCACCGCCATGGCGGCTCCGGCCCTTGTTCTGCCGCGGCTGTTCAAGCTGAGTCACCACCATCGCGAGAAGATCGGAGGAGTGAACCGTGGGCGCCAGGTGAACCTCGAGAAGCTCATCGACAGTATTTTGCTACGCGTCTCGGCTCCGCTGCCTCGCACGCTGTCCCTTGTAGACCAGGGGACCTTCATCCTCGGGTATCACCACCAACGCGCGGAACTCTGGTCCAAGCCCCAGCCCGCGAGCGACACCGCCACCCTGGCCGCCTCGGCCCATCCCTAGCCCATTCCAGGAGACCGACCATGGCACCCCTGACGCACCGCTACGATATGCAACTCGTCTTCGATTGCCAGGACGGCAACCCGAATGGCGACCCAGACGCCGGCAACATGCCGCGCGTTGATCCCGAGACGCTGCACGGGCTCGTCAGCGACGTTTGTCAGAAGCGAAAGGTTCGAGACTGGGTCTATCTGAGCCGCGCCAGCGATGGCTCGGCCGCGCCCGGCTTCGACCTGCTGCTCGGACACACGGGCCTCCCCATGTACGGCCACGCCACGATCAACAGCCAGATCGCCCAAGCCTTCCATTTGAGCTTGAGTGCCGAGGACCGAGCGAAACTCGACGCTCTAGGGGGAATGCCCGCTGTCGTCCAGGCCGCCGACGAGGGTGACGACGCGGATCCGGCAGAAACGGGAGACGGCACCGAGAAGGCGACAGGCAAGCGCGCGCCGAAGGCAAAGAACAGCGACGCCCTGAAGAAACTCTTCAAGGATTTCACGAAGACCTATGGCGCCCCCGCACAGAAGCTGCTCTGCGCCTCACGCTTCGACGTCCGCACATTCGGCGCTGTGCTGAGCACGGGGCTGAACGCGGGTCAGGTCCGTGGCCCGGTGCAGTGCACTTTTGCGCGCAGCGTGGACCCCGTGCTCACCCTCGATCTGTCGATCACCCGTGGCATGGTTACCAAGGATGAGGACCGGGCGAAGAAAGACCGTGAGATGGGCCGCAAGAACATCCTCCCGTACGGTGTGTACCGTAGTCAGTGGTTCGTCAGCCCTATGCTCGCCAACCAGACTGGTTTCTCCGCAGAAGACTTCAAGGTGCTCTGCGATGCGCTCCTGCAGATGTGGGAGCTCGACCGCTCCGCCGCCCGCGGCCTGATGGCGACGCGAAGTCTGATCGTCTTTGAGCACGCGAGTGCTCTCGGGAACGCGCGCGCGCATCAACTCTTCGAACGCCTCAACCTTCGACGCATCGATGTGATGAAGCCGCCGAGGTCCTTCAACGACTACGCGGTCGAGGTGCGGCGCGACGGATTGCCCGACGGCGTGAGGATGTTCGATCTCTGCCAGCCAGAAGACTACTGCCGCCTGTTCGACTAGCGCGGGAGCCAAACGGGATGGACGAAGCCGACTACCTGCCCATCGCGATCCTGGAGAAGTTCCAGTTCTGCCCGCGACAGGCCTATCTCGTACACGTGGAGCGCGTTTTCGTCGAGAACCGCTTCACCATCGAAGGGCAACTCGGGCACCAGCGTGTGCACGAAGCCGACGACGAGTGGCGAGGGGAGACGCAGCTCGCCCGCGGGTTAAAGCTGGTCTCGCATCGCTTGGGCGTCTACGGCGTGGCCGACGTAGTGGAGCTATCCCCGGGCGGGGTGAGCCCGGTGGAGTACAAGCGCGGTCGACGCACCAAGCGGGCGTGCGAGCATGCCCAGATGTGTCTGCAGGCGCTCTGCCTCGAGGAGATGCTGAACCTGCAGATTCCCCTCGGCTACGTGTATCACCAGGAGAGCCGGCGTCGCGAGGCCATCACGATCGACGCCCGGCTGCGAGCGAGTGTCGAAGCCCTTGTCTCTGAGGCGCGGAACGCCCTCGCGAACCCGCGAGCACCCGCCGCGATCGAGAAGCCGCATTGCCGATCGTGCAGTCTGGCGGCGGTGTGCCAGCCCCACGTCACGTGCACGGGGTTCTCTGCGCGGCGCTACCTTGATGAGGGCCTCCTATGAGGCAACACCACAACGTCCTCTACCTCACCACCGCCGGCGCATACGTGCACAAACGAGACGCCGCGGTGGAGGTCGTGCGCGAGGGGCACGAACCTGTCCGGATCCCGCGACACCACCTGCAGTCCATTGTCTGCTTTGGTCCCATGTCGGTGAGCCCATGGCTCATGCATGCCTGCGCCGAAGAGGACATCGGCCTGGTGTTTCTGACGGAGGAAGGCCGCTACCTAGCGCGCGTGGTCGGGCCTCAGAACGGGAACGTCCTCCTGCGACGGGCGCAGTATCGCATCGCTGACAACGTGCTCGAGACGCTGGAGCTCGCAAGAACCTTCGTGCTGGGGAAGGTGTGCAACTGCCGGTCACACCTTCGCCGTGCGGCGAGGGACGGCGCGGAACCCGACCGCGCGAAGTCCTTCGCGCGCGCGGCAGACCATCTGACCGCGCTGCTCGGGTCGATTCGCAGGGCGATGGAGCTCGACGAACTGCGCGGCTTCGAGGGTGCAGCTGCTGCCACCTACTTCGGCTGCTTTCCAGCGCTGCTCCGCGGCGAGGAGGCCTTCGGCTGGACGTCGCGCTCGAGTCGCCCTCCGATGGACGGCGCGAATGCAGTATTGAGCTTTCTCTATTCCGTGCTGGCGGTCGACTGCGGAAGCGCGGCCCAGGCCGCAGGTCTCGACCCCCAGGTCGGGTTTTTGCATGCGGAGAAGCCCGGGCGACCTGCACTCGCGCTCGACCTCATGGAGGAGATGCGCCCCGTGCTGGCCGATCGGGTTCTCTTCGCGCTGGTGAATCGTCGACAACTCCAAGCAAAGCATGTCGAGCGCCAGGCCAGCGGCGCGGTGCTGCTGACGGCCGAGGGACGCCGCGTGGTACTCACCGAGTATCAGGAACGCAAGCGCGAGGAGATCGTCCACCCGTTCACCCAGGAGACAACCACGTACGGCATTCTCTGCCATCTGCAGGCGCGGCTGCTTGCGCGCCATCTCCGCGGCGATCTGGACGCCTACCCCCCGTTTCTGCTGAGCTGACCGTGTGGGTGCTCATCACCTATGACGTGAACACCGAGTCCTCGGATGGGCGTCGCCGCCTTCGGCGCGTCGCGAAGACCTGCGAGTCCTATGGACAACGCGTGCAAAAATCGGTATTCGAGGCGCAGGTCGACGATGGGACGTGGGCGGAGTTTCGAGGGCGTCTGCTCCGCGAGTACGACGTGAGCCAGGACAGCTTGCGTTTCTACTTCCTCGGTGAGGACGGCCCACGGCGAATCGAACATCACGGCCGCGACCAATCTCGCGACATGGAAGGCCCCCTCATCCTGTGACCAACCGCGAACCCCCATTGATCGAGGGCTCCCTCTGTGGTTCGCGGACAGCGCTAGGCTCGCGACATCTTGAACGGCTAGTTGTCCGAGGCGTGGCCTTGTCTCGGCTCAGGTCAGCTGAGCCGGATGGGTTCGCGATTAGGCCAATAGAAGACCTTTGTAATCAGCGTGATAAGATGGGCGGTGTCGTCCCTCTCCTCGGAGGGGGACGCGGATAGAAACAAGATCAAGGGGCGGATGGTCGAGGCGGCCGAAGTCGTCCCTCTCCTCGGAGGGGGACGCGGATAGAAACTCGGATGGAAGAGGCCTGAGGACGCTGACGCGGGTCGTCCCTCTCCTCGGAGGGGGACGCGGATAGAAACACGCAGGACCTCGAGGACATGGTGGACGACGCGTCGTCCCTCTCCTCGGAGGGGGACGCGGATAGAAACCGCGATAGCACCGAGGCCGGGACCAACGGCGAGTCGTCCCTCTCCTCGGAGGGGGACGCGGATAGAAACAAGATTGACTATGACTACGCAACGGACAAGTGAACCGCCCCGGGTTCTCCGGAGGCTCGGTTGCGTGAGTCACGCGGCCTTCTCGGAGGTGCTGTGACTCAGGTAGTAGGCCTTCTCATACTCCGCTGGGGATGTCCATCCGATCGGCTCGAG